>CAZVNC010000482.1:0-2528 GCA_964628305.1 uncultured Ideonella sp. | reverse complement strand
GACCTCGCGCGCGTGGAGCTTGGCGTTGACCGGCACGACGACCAGCCCGGCCCACCAGCAGGCCCACAGCAGCTCGAGATACCGCGGATGGTTGCGCATGAAGACGAGCACGCGATCGCCCGGCGCGAGCCCGGCGTCGCGCAGGCGTTGCGCGAGCGCCGCGCTGCGCGCCGCCCATTGCGCATGCGTCGCCCAGACCTCGACGCCGTGGTGGATCGCGGCGCGATCGGGCGCGACGCGGGCTTGTCGGATCAACAGATCGGCGAGACTCATCGCGCGCGGCGAATCAGCTTGCGAAGTCGTGCGGCTGCAACTCGATCGGCGCGCCGTGCGGCGTGCGATCGGCAGCGTGGCTCCAGGCGTCGCGAAAACGTGCGAGTTCGCCCGCCGTGCTTGCGCCCTTGGCGGCGACGAGGGATTCGAGTGCCGCGAGCCAGTGCTCGTAGTAGGTGTCGCCGAGATCGGCGTCGCCCATCGTCTTCGCGCCGGCGATCTGCGCACCGAGCGCCGCTGCCCATTCGGACCAGGTGAAGAGACCCTGCTCGTGCAGCGAGACGGCGAGCGCGAAGGCATGCGCCTGCCACGGCGCGCGAAACACCGGCTCCTCGCCGACGAAAGGTTGCCCGGGGAGGCGATCTGGCCGCTCGGGCGCGGTCATGCCGGCTCCAGATACGATTCCCAGGCGTCGATCGCGACCTTCAGACCCTTCGCCGCCGACGCACCCCACACTTCCTGCGCGTCGAACGCGACGCCGTACAGCCACTGCGGCGCTTCGCCGAGGCCCTGCGCATGCGCGTCCGCGAAGACGTGCACGCCATGCACCCGCTCGACAACGCCGACATGGCCGCGCGCATAACCGGGCAGACGCGTGTGATGCGCGACAACGGCGGCGCGGGTGCGCACCCTGTCGCCGACACGAAAGCGTGCCGCTGCGGCGGGCGCGCGCTCGGTCGGCGAGCCTTTGGCGAGCGCCGCGCTCACGTCTGCGGCATGCAGGATGCGCGCCACCGGCCGCGCCGGATGCAGGGCCCGCGCTGCGGCGAGTTCGTCGGCGCCGACCAGGCCACGCTCGATCAGCAGCCGCTCGAGGGCGGCGATCCAGATCTCGTAGTAGCTCAGTCGCGCATAGTCGGGCAGCGTCTCGCGCGCGCTGCGGCTCTGGTCGAGGTTCCATTCGCCGGTCGCGCCCATCGCGAGCGTGACCGCCAGCGCGCGCGCCTCCCAGTCGGCGTGGAACGGCTCTCCCTCGGGCTCGGGCACGAGGGCGCCGAAGCCGACGCGCCCGCCGAGGTCCGCGTGCGTCGTGTAGCTCATGGCTGCGGCGACGGCACGAGGCCGGTGCCGATCATCGAGTCGCGCGTCACGAGCGCGGCGAGTTCGTCCTCGCCCAGAGCATCGCTGCCGGCCGGGCGCAGCGGAATCACGAGGTAGCGCAGCTCGGCGGTCGAATCCCAGACCCGGATCGCAGTGCTTTCGGGCAGCGCGACGCCGAAGTCGGCGAGCACGCCGCGCGGATCCTTCACCGCGCGCGACCGATAGGGCGCGCTCTTGTACCAGGTCGGCGGCAGGCCGAGCACCGGCCACGGGTAGCAACTGCACAGCGTGCAGACGACCATGTGATGCTCGGCGGGCGTGCACTCGACGGCGACCATGTGCTCGCCCTGGCGGCCGCTGTAGCCGAGCGAGGCGATCGCGGCGGTTGCGTCGCGCCGCAGCCAGTCGGCAAACGCCGGGTCGATCCAGGCCTTCGCGACGACGCGCGCGCCGTTGCGCGGGCCGATCCGCGTCTGGTAGGTGTCGATCAGGACGTCGAGCGCGCCGGGGTCGATGTAGCCCTTTTGCGCGAGCACGGTCTCCAGCGCACGCACGCGCAGATCCATCGGACCGAGATGGCTTGCCTCGTGATCGTCGTGGTCGTGATCGTGGTCGTGAGCCATCGCCAGATGGTAAGTCAACGCTGAACTACAATCAGCGCATCCCTTCAACGAGCAAGAGCAGGAAAGGCAGATTGGTTATGACACCGCGAACTCGCACCACCTTTGCCGAGGTTTGCTGACCGCAGCGCTGTCACGTCGATCCTGTTTCGTGAAGTAGAGGGCGCGGTCGATCACCGCGCCTTTTTCGTTTTCGTGGAGATTTCCGATGATCTCGATTCATTTGCCCGACGGTTCCAGGCGCGAGTTTGCGTCGCCGCCGACGGTCGCCGATGTCGCCGCGTCGATCGGCAGCGGCCTCGCAAAGGCGGCGATTGCAGGCCGGGTTGGCAGCGGTGCCGATGCCCGCATCGTCGATACCAGTCACCGGCTCGACGCCGACACGCCGCTTGCGATCGTCACCGCCAAGGATGCTGAGGGCCTCGAAGTCATCCGCCACTCGACGGCGCACCTGCTCGCGTATGCGGTGAAGGAGCTGTTTCCCGACGCGCAAGTCACCATCGGCCCGGTCATCGAGAACGGGTTCTACTACGACTTCGCATACAAGCGCCCCTTCACGCCCGAAGATCTGGTGGCGATCGAGGCCAGGATGCG
>CAZVNC010000481.1:0-2539 GCA_964628305.1 uncultured Ideonella sp. | reverse complement strand
GACCCGAACTACTGGGCGCGCGACCTGCCGGTGCGCCGCGGCTTCTTCAACTTCGACCGCGTCGTCTACCGCTACTACCGGGACGACACGGTCGCGACCGAAGCCTTCAAGGCCGGCGAGTACGACATCGTCCGCGTCTACGGCGCGCGGACCTGGAACCGCCAGCACAAGGGCCCGAAGTGGGACAGCGGGCAGATCGTCAAGGAGCTGTTCGATACCGGATTCGGCCAGTACCTGCAGGCCTACGACTTCAACCTGCGCCGGCCGATCTTCCAGGACCGGCGGGTACGCGAAGCGATCACCCTGACCTACGACTTCGACACCTGGAACAACCGGTTCAGGATGTACACGCGGGCGTCGAGCATGTTCAACAACTCGGAGTTCGCAGCCCAGGGCATGCCGTCCGAAGCCGAGCTGAAGCTGCTCGAGCCGTTCCGCAACGAGTTGCCGCCCGAAGTCTTCGGCCCCGCCTACGTTGCGCCGGGAACCGACGGCGAGGCGGCCAAGCTGCGCGCCAATCTGCTGAAGGCGCGCGCGCTGCTCGAAGCCGCGGGCTGGAAGCTCGCGCCCGACGGCAAGCTGCGCAACGCGAAGGGCGAAGCCTTCGAGTTCGAGTACCTCACGCCGCAGGAGGGCTCGACGTCGACCGACTGGCAGCAGAACCTCGCCAAGCTCGGCATCACGATGAAGGTGCGCCAGGTCGACTTTGCGCTCTACCGCCGGCGCCTCGAGAACTACGACTTCGACATGGTCGCGATCGTCGAGGGCCGCTTCACGCTGCCCGACGCGAACCAACTCGACACGCTCTACGGCAGCAAGGCGGCCGACGAGAAGGGCAACAACAACTTCCGCGGCGTGAAGAGCCCGGCGGTCGATGCGCTGATCAAGGCGATGCAGAACGCGAAGACCGAGGACGAGTTGCGCACCGCAAGCCGCGCGCTCGACCGCGTCGTGATGTGGAGCGCCTGGCAGGTGCCCGACCTCTACTTCTCGAAGCTGCCGACGAGCTACTGGGACAAGTTCGGCCGGCCCAAGGTGATGCCGAAGTACTACAGCGTCGACAGCGCGCTCGACCTGCAGCCGGCGTGGCCGATCACGACGTGGTGGATGCGTGATCCCGCGGCGCATTAAGGAGGGAGGTGCGACGCGGCTGCTGTTGCGGGCTGCGGCGGCACTTCTGCTGTTCGCGGCGGGCGCCGCGGCTGGCGGCGCCGCATCGGCGCCGGCGCCGGCCGAATCGGCGGCGCGCTGGGTGCATGCCTACGCTGCGTTCGGTGCGCCGAAATACGGCCCCGATTTCAGGCACTTCGACTACGTGAACCCGGCCGCTCCGAAGGGCGGCACGCTGCATCTGCGCAACCCGGATCGGCGCCAGAACTTCGACAAGTACAACTACTACACGATCCGCGGCAACGCGCCGGCCGGGATGGGAATCTTCATGTTCGAGCCGCTCGCGATCCTCGGCGCCGACGAGCCGCGCACCATGTACGGCCTGCTCGCCGAAGCGATGAAGGTCGAGCCCGACCTGAGCGCGATTACGTTCCGCCTGAACTCACAAGCGCGCTTCAGCAACGGCGACCCGGTCACCGCAGCCGACGTCAAGTACAGCTTCGATTCGCTGTCGGGCAAGTACGCGTCGCCGACCTACAGCTCGTCGCTGGCCGGCGTGCGCAGGGCATTGGTGATCGACGACCGCACGATCCGCTTCGAGATGGCCGAGCGCAGCAGCGACGCGCTGTTCCGCGTCGGCGCGCTGCCGGTGTTCTCGCGCAAGTGGGGCCTGAAGGCGGACGGCACGCACACCCGCTTCGACGAGATCATCGACGAGATGCCGATCACGAGCGGCCCGTACACGATCGCCAAAGCTGACTCCGGGCGCCGCATCGACTTCGTGCGCAACCCGAACTACTGGGCGAAGGATTTGCCGGTGCGGCGCGGCTTCTTCAACTTCGACCACGTCGTCTACCGCTACTACCAGGACGAGGCGGTCGCGACCGAGGCCTTCAAGGCCGGCGAGTTCGACCTCGTGCGGGTCTACGGCTCGGGCACCTGGGTGCGCCAGCACAAGGGGCCGAAGTGGGACGACGGGCGCATCGTCAAGCAGTCCTTCCGCTATGGCACCGGGCAGGGGCTGCAGGCCTACATGCTGAACCTGCGCCGCCCGCTGTTCCAGGACATCCGGGTGCGCAAGGCGCTCGGCCTCACCTACGACTTCGAGACCAACAACCGCTACCACCTGCTCAAGCGCGCGAGCAGCGAGTTCAACAACTCCGACTTCGCCGCCCAGGGTCTGCCGAGTGCGGGCGAGCTCGCGCTGCTCGAACCGTTCCGCAAGGACTTGCCGAAGGAGGTGTTCGGTCCGGCGTTCGTTGCGCCGCGCACCGACACCGACCCGAACGCGCTGCGTCGCAATCTGCTCGAGGCGCGGTCGCTGCTCGAGGCGGCGGGCTGGAAGCTCGCGCCCGACGGCAGGCTGCGCAACGCGAAGGGCGAGGCCTTCGAGTTCGAGTACCTCGCGCCCGGCGACAGCGTGTCGGAT
>CAZVNC010000480.1:0-2541 GCA_964628305.1 uncultured Ideonella sp. | reverse complement strand
ATCCTGCCGCGCCGCTCGCGGCGCCAGCGCGCGATCGACTGCTTCAGCGTGAGCGTGGTCTTCGTGTACGAATGTTCCGGGATCACCCAGCGCGCGAGGCGTGCCTCGAAGCGTCCCGTGAAGCCGTACATGCGCGCGATCGGCTGCTCGCCGCAGAAGTATTCGTGCGTCCGGTCGGTGATGATGTTGACATGGGTCGGGTCCATGAACGCCGGTGCGCTCGGGAAGCAGGGCGTCAGCGCGTAGAACAGGCCGCCCGGCGCGAGCACGCGCCAGACCTCGTCCATCAGGCGGACGAACGGAAAGCAGGTCGTGTTCGGCTCGCGCCCGTTGAGCACGCGCGGCACATGCTCGATAAAGTCGAACGCCGAGACCGAGCCGAACAGGCCGGATGCGAACGGTATCGGTTCGAGCGCGAGGTTCGCGGCCGCGAACTCGAAGTCGACATCGGTCTGCGGCCGATAGAGGTCGACGCCGTAGAGGCTGCGCCGGCCATAGGGGTTGCGCGGACGCGCACCGCAGCCGAGGTCGAGATGGCGATCGCCCGCCGTTGCGCCCGCAGCAATGCTCATCGCGCTGACTCGCCTGCTTGCAGTGCCGGCTAGCGCGGCGCGCGCGGCACGCGCCCCATCAGGAAGAACTCGTCGTTCGGCCGCATCGAGGTCGCGTTCGCGATCCGGTTCGAGAGGCCGAAGAAGGCGGTGATCGCCGCGATGTCCCACGCGTCCTCGTCCGAGAAGCCGTGTCCGCGCAAGGCTTCGAAATCGGCGTCGCCGATCGTCCCCGAGTCGTTGCAGACCTTCATCGCGAAGTCGAGCATCGCGCGCTGGCGCGGCGTGATGTCGGCCTTGCGGTAGTTCACCGCGACCTGATCGGCGACGAGCGGCTTCTTCTCGAAAATGCGCAGCAGCGCGCCGTGGGCGACGACGCAGTACAGACACTGGTTCACGGCGCTCGTCGCGACGATGATCATCTCCTTGTCGCCCTTGGTCAGGCCCGAGTCGCGCAGCATCAGCGCGTCGTGATAGGCGAAGAAAGCGCGGAACTCGTCCGGCCGGTGCGCAAGGGTGAGGAACACGTTCGGCACGAAGCCGGACTTCTCCTGCACCGCGACGATGCGCTCGCGGATGTCGCTCGGCAGATCGGCGAGTGCGTGGATCGGATAGCGGCTGATTGGTTGGGGCATCGCTGGTCTCCGGTCGGAGTGGTTTCGATCGCCGTCAGAGCGGCTGCGTTGCAAGGCGAAGCAAGGCGGTAGGGGCTCAGTACCTGGATATCGAGGAGGCGCTCCGGCGCCGGCTGCAGGGCCAACGCGACCCGCCACGGCTCCAGCGCGGTCATGCAACGGCACGCTTCATTCTGGCATTCTGCACGCATGCATCGGCCCTCCAACTGCACGCTCACCGCCGCAGCGCCGAGGGCCGCCCAGCGGCCGACGGCAACGCCCTTGCGCGGCGGATAGAGCCCCAGCGTCGGTGTGCCCAAGGCAGCTGCCAGATGCAGGGGTCCGGTGCCGGAGGCGGCCATCCCACGGGCTGTCTGCAGCAGAGCGCACAGTTGCGACAGGTCGAGCCGTCCGCAGGTGTCGCTGACGGCCGCGGGCCGCGCCGCCCGAGGCCAGGCGCGCGCCAGGCGTTCGCCTTCGGCCGCGGAACCGGTGAACACGACCGGCACCCCTGCGTCCGCCAGCATGTGCGCCAGTTCGATCCAGTGCGCCAGCGGCCACTCGCGACCGTGGCCCATCGAGAACGGATGCAACACGACGTGAGCATGCGTCGGCACGTCGGGCGGCAGCGCGGTTGCCGGCGCTTGCAGGCGGCAGTCGCGCGCCAGTTCTTCCGCGCTGGCGGCCTGGCCGCACCCGAACGGCAGCAGCCGCCGCAGATAGCGCTGCGCCTCGTGGCGCGGGTAGCCGAAGCGACTCGCCTTGACGAGGTGATTCCACACTCGCGGCCTCGCGCGGGTGCCCGCCGGGCCAATGCGAACCGGGACCCGCTCGAGACGCTCGATGCCGCCGAAGAACGCGGCTTCGAAGTCGGCCGACGCGATGATGGCACCGAAGTGCCGCACGTCCAGCCGCGAGCGTTCATCGCGGTTCTGAAAGGCGTCCACGCCCATCATGCGGGCGATCGGTTCGAGCGCGGTGCGGGCCATCCACGTTACGCGTGTGTTCGGTGCGACGCGGCGAATCCGGCGCAGCGTCGGCAGTGCGACCAGCGTGTCGCCCAAGCCTTCGGGCCCGAGATAGAGCATCTCCTCGGGCCAGGGCAGCGGGCGCCGGGCAGCGTCCAGCAGCGCGGACCAGCCCCAGTGTGTTCGTGACAGCATCGACGGGCGTCAGCTACGAAACTGCAACTTGTGCAGCCGCGCATAGAGCCCGCCTTGGGCGAGAAGCTCGGCATGCGTTCCCTGTTCGACGATGCGCCCGGCTTCGAGTGCGACGATGCGGTCGGCGCGCTCGATCGTCGACAGCCGGTGCGCGATCACGAGCGTCGTGCGCCCGCGCATCAGGCGGTCCAGCGCGGACTGCACCAGGCGTTC
>CAZVNC010000479.1:0-2544 GCA_964628305.1 uncultured Ideonella sp. | reverse complement strand
AGCAGCATCGGCCCCCAGCTGATCAGGATGCTCATCAGCAGCGAGGGCTCCTCGCGCGGCTTGACGTCGAACTTGACACCGGAGTTGATCAGATCGCCGACCAGCCCGCGATCAAGATAGGTCGCCGTCGTGTGCAGGCGCTTGTCGTCGTTCGTGATGGCGAGAACCTCGGTGCCGTTCGGCCCTTCCTGCAGCGTCACGGAACGGATGCGCTTGGCACGCACCTCGTCGAGGAAGTCGGAATAGGCGATCTGGCTCCCCTGCGTCGTGCCGCGGTCGAATTGCTTGAAGACGGTGAACAGCACGAGCGCGATCACCATCCACACGGCAACTTTCGAGAACCATTGATTGTTCAACGCGGCTCCTTCCTGCCTTCCAGCACCCGGCGCGCGAACGGGCGCACCACATCCATCGTATCTGGGGGCGATTCTAGTCGAGTCAAGCCTTGTTCCCGTTGCGGTGCAACACGACTGGAACGTGCTTCATCGGACGCTATCGACCCGCTTGCCCATCGGCTTGAGACCGCGCCCGACGAGAAAGGTTTCGGCCGATTTGTCGCGCGAAGCCTTCGGCTTGATCGGCTTGACAGCCCGAAAAGTCTTCTTGAACAGTTCGACCGTCTGGCTGTAGCCGCTGCCGTGAAAGACCTTGCACACCAGAGCGCCCTCGGCGACGAGGTGCCGGCCCGCAAACTCGACCGCCAGCTCGACCAGATCCGCCATGCGCGCCGCGTCCGAACTCGAAACGCCCGACAGATTGGGCGCCATGTCCGACACGACGACGTCGGCCTTGCGCCCGGCAAGCGCCTCTTCGAGCCGGCGCACGACGAGATCTTCACGGAAGTCGCCCTGGAGGAAGCGCACCCCGTCGATCGGCTCGAAGTCGAGGATGTCGACGGCGATGATCTCGCCGTCAAGCGCGCCGCCCGCCGCACCCTGCGGGGCGAACTTGCGGCGCAGGTATTGGCTCCAGGCACCGGGCGCGGCGCCGAGATCGACGACGAGTTGCCCTGGCCTGAGCAGCCGGAGTTCCTCGTCGATCTCCTTCAGCTTGTACGCGGCCCGCGCCCGGTAGCCATCCTTTTGCGCCAGCTTGACGTAGGGATCGTTCAGATGGTCGTGCAGCCAGGCTTTGTTGAGCTTCTTGCCTTTCGACTTGATTTTCATCCACGCTCCTTGCGCTGCCTCGATAATCGGCGCATGCCCCCACTCGAGCTCAATCCGTCCGAACGCAAGGACCGGCGCGCCCTCGCCCACCACCTCGACCCGGTGGTGATGATCGGCGCCGACGGCTTGACGGCGGCCGTGGTGCGCGAAATCGGCCTCGCGCTCGATGCGCACGGCTTGATCAAGATTCGCGTGTTCAACGACGACCGCGCCGCGCGCGAGGCGATGCTGGCACAACTGAGCGACCAGCTCGGCGCCGCGCCCATCCAGCACATCGGCAAGCTGCTCGTGCTGTGGCGGCCGGTGCCGGCAAAGGAGAAGGCGCCACGCGAAGATCGCGGCGCCGGTCCGATAGTTGTCAAGGTGCTGAAGTTCTCGAAGAGCGGCAACCACCGGCCGCAGGTGAAGAAGGTCAAGGTGCTCGGCAATCAGCGCATCACGGCCGGCGGCGAACTAAAGCGCGCGCGCAAGCGTCCCACGAGCCTGAAGAAGTCGCCCGGCCGGTAGGCGCGTGGGCGGCGGTCAGCGCGCTGCGAGCCGCCACCCCAGCACGATCACGAGCACGGTCTTGAGGCCGAAAAACAGCACCGACACGAGATGCAAGGTCGGAAACGCGAAAGCGCCCTGCCCGGCCCGCGCCGCTTCCATCATCGGTTGCACCGCGAAGTAGCCCGCGACGGTGCAAAAGAGCGTCCCGAGCACCAGCAGCACGTTGCCGCTGATGATCGAGCCGCGGCCGGCTGCGGCACTCGCGCGGGCCTGACGGCGCACAATGATGTAGAGCAGGAGCGCGATCACGAGGCTCGCGTGCGCCTCATAGGCGAGGACGCGCGTGGCGACGCGGCCGGCCTCCGCTACCGGCAGCACGGCAAACGGTACCCTTGTTGCGATCAGCGCGACGCACAACAGCATCCCGGCCCATGTGCCAGCCAACAGGCCGCCGAGGCGCTCGGACCAGTGCCGCGCGGCGGGCGTGTCAGATATAGCGCACCTCGACGATCTCGTAGCGCCGCACGCCGCCGGGCGCCTGCACGTCGGCGACGTCCCCTGCGCTGCGCCCGATCATCGCGCGCGCAATCGGCGAGCCGATCGAGATCAGCCCCTGCTTCAGATCGGCCTCGTCCTCGCCGACGATCTGGTAGGTCACCTTCGAGCCGTTTTCCTCGTCTTCGAGGTCGACCGTTGCACCGAACACGACGCGGCCGTCGGCGTTCAGGCCCGCGGGGTCGATGATCTGCGCCGCCGCGAGTTTGCCTTCGATCTCGAGGATGCGGCCCTCGATGTGGCCCTGCTTGTCCTTCGCCGCCTCGTACTCGGCGTTCTCCGACAGGTCGCCGTGCGAACGCGCCTCGGCGATCGCCGCGATGACTGCGTGACG
>CAZVNC010000478.1:0-2553 GCA_964628305.1 uncultured Ideonella sp. | reverse complement strand
TTCGAGGCGATGGACGAACACCTGATGCTGCGCGCGATCCCGGGTGTGTTCTGCGCCGGCGAGATGCTGGACTGGGAAGCGCCGACCGGCGGCTACCTGCTGACGGCGTGCTTCGCGACCGGCCGCGCAGCGGGCGAGGGCGCGCTGCGCTGGTTGACGCAGCGGCCGGCGGCGGATCTCGACGGTCGCTGACAGCGAGTCTTGCCCTCGCGCTGCGGACGACCTTGCGGCTGATCCATGCGGCGGTCAAGCCGTCCGGGCGGATTCGCCTCCACTTGCAACACGAGGCCGGCAGCCGAACGCGTCGCACCCTGCGAGCATTCGGTCGAGCCGGTTGGTCGTTGCTGCAGAGCGTCGGCAGTGCCACACTGGTGCCCAACTTGCGCTGGAGCGGCGTGCGTCCGAACTGGTCTGCACCGGGGTTTCACGAGGTTCGATCCGCGCGCTTCGTGCCTGTGGCGATCCGGCCGTCCTGATGGCGAGGAGACATCATGCCCAACATCACCCTGATCTCGCCCGACCAGCTTGCCGGCCACGGCGAGGCGGGCGGCTTTCCGATCGAGCAGTTCGAGCTGCAGTTCCTCGCGCAGGGGGACTCCTGGTTCTCGATCGGTGCGATCCCGCCATTCTTGACGAGCAATCTGTTCGATCGGATGTCGCTGTCCAGGAAGGCGGTAGCGGTCAATTGCGCGCGGCCGGGCGCCGAACTGCAACATATGACCGACAGCACGACGAACGCGGTGTTCATGCAGTTGCTCAGCGGCACGCTGGCGCGGCGTTGGACGGCTTTGCTGCTGTCGGGGCTGGGCAACGATGTGATTTCGGCGGCGCAGTCGGGACCGTCCAATCCCCCGCACCAGCGGTTGCTCGCCACGCGGGCCGAATGGGATGCCGGCAGCAGCGCCGCGCGCTATCTCAGCGCGCCAGGGTGGGCGACCTTCGCCGACCATGCCAGGCAGGTCTTCGAGGTCCTGCTCTTCAACCGTGACAAGTCCGACGTCAATCGCGGCCTGCGGATCATCGTGCACACCTACGACTTCGTGACGCCGCGCAACGCCGCCGCCGGACCGGGCTTCGGACCCTGGCTGTTCGGTGCGGTGAAGGCATTCGGGATCCCGCAGGACGACTGGGCCGCGTTGGGCGTCGAACTGCTGCGCCGTGTGCGCAGCCTGATCCTTGACATCGCAAGCATCGAACCGACGCTGAGGGTCGTCGACACGCAGGGGACGTTGACACCCGCAAAGACCACCGATACCGGCCCGACCGAGCACTGGCAGAACGAAATCCATCCGACACGCACCGGGTATCGGCTGCTCGGCGACGTCTGGGAGCGCAAGCTCGAAGAGTGGTTCGGCAGGTGACCGCGCGAATCGGCAATGGTTCGGCTTCACATCCGGCGTGCCGTTCGAGGCGCGCGGCGAAGGACGGCCGCCGCGAGCGAGCGCGCGATGCGCTTATCGACGCGGGAGCGCGCCAGGGCCTTAACGGCAGGTGACCGCTACCGTCGCCATCACGTTGGCGACCACCGTGCCAGTGCTGTTGATCACGTTGCAGATCTGCCCGGCGGGCTGGGTGACGATCGTGACCGAATAGGTCGAACCGGCCGGCAGCACGCCCGCAAAGGCGAACGAGCCGTTCTGCGCCACCGTCACGCGTTGCACGCCGTTCGCGAGCGTGATGCTGCGGCCATCGAGCATCCCGGTCAATGTGCCGCCGACCGAGGAAATCGCGCTGCAGACGACGGTGATGTCGGTCGGATCCTTCGAGTTCGTGTCGACCGTGCCGGTGCCGTTCGAGACGTTGCAGTTCTGACCGATCGGTTGCGTCAGCACCGTCACCGAATAGCTTGCACCGTTGTCGACAGCGGTGCGGAACGTGAATGCGCCGTTCGCGTTCAACGTCAGGTCGTCGGTGTTGTTGTTTTGCAAGACCACGCTTAGTCCATCGCCGAGGCCGGACAGGGTTCCGCCAATCAGGGCGTCGGTGCCGCCGCAGCCGCCGAGACCGAGCGCCAGAACGAGGGCCAGAGCGGCCGGGCGTGCGAAGGATGTTGCGTGATTCATGATCGGTCTGCCTTTCGGCTTGGCATGAGATGCAAGCATGACAGCATTTTCAGCCCCGAAGTTCGCCGCTGTCGATCCGGGGCGCCGCGAGCCTCTCGCGCAGCGCCGTCTTCAGCACCTTGCCATAGTTGTTCTTCGGCAGCGAATCGACGAACACGTAGTGTTTCGGCCGCTTGAAGCGCGCCATGCGGGCAAGGCAATGCGTGTCGAGCGCAGCGACCGAGACGGCGGCGCCGGGATGCGCGACGATGAACGCGACAACCGTCTCGCCCCACTCGGCGTCGGGCGCGCCGACGACCGCCGCATCGGCGACGCCGTGCGCGCTGAGGAGCGCCTCCTCGACCTCGCGCGGGTAGATGTTGGAGCCGCCGCTGATGATCAGATCCTTGCTGCGGTCCTTCAGCGTCAGGAAGCCGTCCTCGTCCAGGCAGCCGACGTCGCCGGTCGCGAGCCAGCCGCCGCGCAGCGCTGCGGCGGTGGCCTGCGGATT
>CAZVNC010000477.1:0-2554 GCA_964628305.1 uncultured Ideonella sp. | reverse complement strand
GCCGGCGAACTTCTTGAACAGCACCGCCTTGCCTTCCATCACCGGCTTGGCCGCGAGGGCGCCGATGTTGCCGAGGCCGAGCACCGCCGTGCCGTTCGTGACGACGCCGACCAGGTTGCCGCGCGCGGTGTAGCGAAACGCGTTCGCCGGGTCGGCGACGATCTCCTCGCAGGCCGCGGCGACGCCGGGCGAATAGGCGAGCGCCAGGTCGCGCTGGTTGACGAGCTGCTTGGTCGCCGCGATCGCGATCTTTCCCGGCTTCGGGAGTTCGTGGTATTCGAGCGCTGCCTGGCGCAGCTTGATCTGCTCGGGGTCGGTGTCGGGCATCGTGCTCTCCTGGCTGCGCGCGCCGGCAGCGGCTTGGGCGTGATGTCCCCGGTGCAGGCAACCAGATTGTAGGAGTGCGGGTTCCCGCCAGGCCTTTGTCGGCGCGGCGATGCGATGCCTGAGAATGCGGACCGTGACTCTGCCTGCCGCCATGCACGATGCCGCTCGGTGAATTCGATCTGATCTCGCGCTACTTCGCGCGCCCGGCACGGCGCGCGGCGCTGGGCGTCGGCGACGACTGCGCGCTGCTCGCACCCGCGCCCGGCATGCAGCTCGCGACGAGCTGCGACATGCTTGTCGAAGGGCGGCATTTCCTTCCCACCGTCGCCCCCGACCGCCTCGGCCACAAGGCGCTCGCGGTGAATCTGAGCGATCTCGCCGCCTGCGGCGCGGCGCCGCTCGCGTTCACGCTCGCACTCGCCATGCCGTACGCCGACGAAGCGTGGCTCGAAGGCTTCGCGCGCGGCCTGTTCGCGCTTGCCGATGCCCACGACTGCGAACTCGTCGGTGGCGACACGACGCGCGGCCCGCTCAACCTCTGCATCAGCGTCTTCGGCGAGGTGCCGGCCGGCCAGGCGCTGCTGCGCTCGGGCGCGCGCGCGGGAGACGACCTCTACGTCAGCGGCACGCTCGGCGACGCGCGTCTCGCGCTCGAAGCGTTTCGCGGCACGCTCGATCTGGCCGGCGAGACGTTCGCGCTGGTGCGGCGGGCGATGGAGCTGCCGCAGCCGCGCGTAGCGCTCGGCGTCGCACTGCGCGGCGTCGCGACGAGCGCGATCGACATCTCGGACGGCCTGCAGGGCGACCTTGCGCATCTGCTGCGGCGCTCCGGCGTCGGCGCGCGGCTCGACGTCGATCGCTTGCCGCGCAGCGCGCAACTCGGCGCGCAGCCGCTCGCGGTACAACGCGAATGCACGATCGCCGGCGGCGACGACTACGAACTGCTGTTCACCGCACCGGCAATGCGCGCCGATGCGGTGCAGGCAGCGGCCAACGCAGCGGGCGTTGCGGTGACCCGAATCGGCGCCATCGAAGCAGAACCGGGGCTGCGGCGGGTCGATGCGCAGGGCCGCGCGGTTGCCGACACCTGGGGCAGCTTCGATCACTTCCGAACATGAACGACGCCGCCGCCGCGATCTCGCCCGCTGTGCAAGACGCGCCGCAGCGCGCGACGTGGCGCTTCCTGCTGGCGAACCCGCTGCACGTGATCGCGATCGGCTTCGGCAGCGGCCTCGCGCCGCGCGCGCCGGGCACGGTCGGCACGCTGTGGGCGTGGGCCGCGTTCCTGATCCTGCGACCCTATCTCGACGACGCGCAATGGGCCTGGCTGATCGGCGCCGGCTTTGTGCTCGGCTGCTGGGCGAGCGCGGTCACGGCGCGCCATCTCGGCAAGCGAGATCCCGGCTGCGTCGTCTGGGACGAGGTGATCGCGTTCTGGATCGTGCTCTGGCTCGTCACGCCCGCGAGCCTGCTGGCGCAGACGATCGCGTTCGCGCTGTTCCGGCTGTTCGACGCCGCCAAGCCGGGCCCGGTCGGCTGGGCCGACCGCTGCCTCAAGCCGCGGCCCGGTGCCAACGGCGAAGCGCGCATCGGCTGGCGAGATGGCCTGGGCATCATGCTCGATGATCTGGTCGCCGCGTTGTGTACGCTGCTCGTGATCGCGGTAGGGAGATTCGTGTGGTGAGCGCATCGCCCGACTTCGATGCGCCGGTGGCCGCGCTCGCCGACGCGCTGCGCGCGCGCGGCTGGCGGCTCGCGACCGCCGAATCGTGCACCGGCGGCATGATCGCCGCCGCGTGCACCTCGCTCGCGGGGTCGAGCGACTGGTTCGAGCGCGGCTTCGTCACCTACAGCAACGACGCGAAGCGCGAGATGCTCGGCGTTTCCGCGGCGCTGATCGAGCGCCACGGCGCGGTCAGCGCCGAGGTGGCCTGCGCGATGGCCCAGGGCGCGCTCGGCCATTCGCAAGCGATGTTGGCGGTCGCCGTGACCGGCATCGCCGGCCCGGGCGGTGCCACACCGGGCAAGCCGGTCGGCACCGTCTGGCTCGCCGTCGCGGCGTGCGGTGCCGCGCCGCGCGCCGAGTTGCTGCAACTCGACGGCGACCGCGCCGCGGTGCGGGCGCAGACGGTGCGGCATGCGCTGGCGCGGCTGTGCGAACAGGCCCTGGCTTGAGCATCCTCGTCGCCGCCGATTTCACGCCCGCCGAATGGGGGGAGTGGCTGCC
>CAZVNC010000476.1:0-2563 GCA_964628305.1 uncultured Ideonella sp. | reverse complement strand
TGATGGAGTTCCTGCTGATCAATCACCCGCTCGACTGCCCGATCTGCGATCAGGGCGGCGAATGCCAGCTGCAGGATCTGGCCGTCGGCTACGGCCACTCGGGGTCGCGCTACACCGAGGAGAAGCGCGTCGTCTTCCGCAAGGATGTCGGCCCGCTGATCTCGATGCAGGAGATGACGCGCTGCATCCACTGCACGCGCTGCATCCGCTTCGGGCAGGAGATCGGCGGCGTGATGGAACTGGGCATGATCAATCGCGGCGAACACTCCGAGATCACGACCATCGCCGGCGACACGATCGACTCCGAGCTGTCGGGCAACATGATCGATATCTGCCCGGTCGGTGCGCTCACGAGCAAGCCGTTCCGGTTCAGCGCGCGCACCTGGGAGCTCTCGCGCCGCAAATCGGTCAGCCCGCACGACAGCACCGGAACGAATCTCGTCGTCCAGGTGAAGTCGAACCGTGTGATGCGCGTCGTCCCGCTCGAGAACGAAGCCGTCAACGAGTGCTGGATCGCCGACCGCGACCGCTTTTCCTACGAGGCTCTGAACAGCGACGACCGGCTCACGACGCCGATGATCAAGGAGGGCGGCGAGTGGAGGGCGGTCGACTGGCAGGCGGCGCTCGACTATGTCGCGCGCGGCCTGCGGCAGGTCGTTCACACGCGCGGCGCGCAGGCGGTCGGCGCGCTCGTCTCGCCGCAGCGCACGGTCGAGGAGTTGCATCTGCTGGCGAAACTGGTGCGCGGCCTCGGCAGCGACAACATCGATCACCGCCTGCGCCACGCCGACTTCTCGAACACCGCCGCCGACGGCGGCGCGCGCTGGCTCGGCATGCCGATCGCCGCGCTCACGACGCTGCAGCGCGTGCTCGTCGTCGGCTCCTTCCTGCGCAAGGACCATCCGCTCTTCGCGCAGCGCATCCGCCAGGCGGCGCGCCACGGTGCGAAGGTCTACAGCGTGCACGCGCTCGCCGATGACTGGCTGATGCCGGTCGCCGGCCGCATCACCGCCGCGCCCGGCGACTGGCCGCGCGCGCTGGCCGACATCTGCGCCGCGGTTGCGAAGGCGAAAGGCGTCGGCGCGCCGGCGCCGGGTGAAGCGACGGCGCAGGCGCAGGCGATCGCCGACGGCCTGCTGTCGGGCGAGCGCAAGGCGGTTCTGCTCGGCAACGCCGCCGCGCAGCACCCGCGCGCTTCGGCGCTGCTCGCGCTCGCGAACTGGCTCGGCGAACAGACCGGCGCAAGCGTCGGCTACCTCGGCGACTCAGGCAACGGCGTCGGCGCGCAACTCGCCGGCGCACTGCCGCGGGCGGGCGGGCTCGATGCCGGGCGCATGCTCGGCGCAGGGGGCGGGCTGAAGGCGATGCTGCTGTTCGACGTCGAACCCGCGCTCGACGCTGCCGACGCCCGCGCCGCGGCAGCCGCGGTGTCCGGCGCCGACCTGGTCGTCGCATTCACGTCGTTTCGCTCCGCGGCGGCCGACATCGCCAACGTCATGCTGCCGATCGCGCCGTTTACCGAGACCTCGGGCACCTTCGTCAACGCCGAGGGACGGGTGCAGGGCATCCTCGGCGTTGTCAAGCCTCAGGGCGAGACGCGCCCCGGCTGGAAGGTGCTGCGCGTGCTCGGCAACCTGCTGGAGGTCGACGGCTTCGACTACGAGACGAGCGAAGAGGTGCGCGCGGAGGTGCTCGGCGACGGCGACATCGCGGCGCGCCTGGACAACCGTGCCGCGCCGCTTGCGGCCTCGGCGGCGCAGGCGGCAAGCGGGGTCGAGCGGATCGCCGACGTGCCGATCTACGCCGGCGACTCGATCGTGCGGCGCGCGCCGTCGCTACAGGCGACGCGCGATGCGCTCGCGCCCGCGGTCGGCGTGCCGACCGCGCTCTGGGAGCGGCTTGGTCTGCAAAGCGGCGACCGGGTCCGCGTCTCGCAGGGTGACGCGAGCGCCCTGTTGCCCGCGCAGCACGACGCGACGCTGGCCCCGAATGCGCTGCGCGTCGCTGCCGGGCATCCGAGCACGGCGGGCCTGGCCGCGATGTTCGGCGCGATCCATATCGAGAAGGTCCGAGCATGATCGATTCCTTCACGAGCTACGGCAGTTCGCTTCTCGGCGGCTGGTGGGATCCGGTCTGGGCGCTGATCAAGATCATCGCCGTCGTCGCGCCGCTGATGGTCTGCGTTGCCTACCTCACGTTGTGGGAACGCAAGGGCATAGGCTGGACGCAGATCCGTCCCGGCCCGAACCGGGTCGGGCCCTACGGGTTGCTGACGCCGATCGCCGACGCCGTGAAGCTGATCTTCAAGGAGATCATCCTGCCGTCGGCGGCGAACCGGCCGCTGTTCCTGCTCGGGCCGGTGATGACGATCATGCCGGCGCTCGTCGCCTGGGTCGTGATCCCGTTCGGCCCCGAGGCCGTCCTCGCCAACGTCAACGCCGGCTTGCTGTTGCTGCTGGCGGTGACGTCGATCGAGGTCTACGGCGTCATCATCGCCGGCTGGGCCTCGAACTCGAAGTACGCCTTCCTCGGCGCGCTGCGTGCCTCGGCGCAGATGGTGAGC
>CAZVNC010000475.1:0-2566 GCA_964628305.1 uncultured Ideonella sp. | reverse complement strand
GCCTTCAGATGGGCCCGGCGCGCTCCGTGTAGGCTGCCGCCCGCGCAAGGCCTGCAAGCTCACGATCCGGCAGAACCGATGAACGGCCAAGCCCTGCAGGACGGGGCTTGGCGCAGACGGCAGACCCCGAAGCGGCTGCGCGCCGTCGAGCCGGGTTGTCCGCGCAAATGAGGACATCCGCGCGCCGACCGGGCGAGCACAATCTCGCGTCAGGGCGGTCACGCCAACCGACCCGCACTTCCCCGGAGACAAACCATGTCCAGACTGCGCCATTCGCTGCTCGCCTCGTCCGCGGCTCTTTCGCTGGCGGCACACGCCGCGCCCGATCTCGACGCCTTGACGGCCACCCAGGCGGCGGCCGACATCTGCGCCGGCCGGCTCACGAGCGAGGCGGTGGTCGGCGCCGCGCTCGAGCGCGCCAAGGCGCGCACCGACCTGAACGCCTTCATCACGCTCGACGAGGCCGGCGCACTGAAGGCGGCGAAGGCGGCCGACGCCGCTCGCAAGAACGGCAAGTGCAAGCCCCTTGCCGGGGTGCCGGTCGTGATCAAGGACAACATCGCGGTCGCCGGCCTGCCGGCAAGCGCAGGCACGCCGGCGCTGAAGGCCTACGTCCCGAAGGCCGATGCACCGGTCGCGGCCAGGCTGCGCGCCGCCGGGGCGATCATCCTCGGCAAGACCAACATGCACGAACTGGCGTTCGGCATCTCGGGCTACAACACCGCGTTCGTGACCGGTCCCGCACCCGGCGTGCGCAATGCCTACGATCCGGCAAAGATGGCCGGCGGTTCGTCCTCCGGAAACGGCGCCGCGATCGGTGCGCGCATCGTCGCCGTGGGCCTGGGCACCGACACCGGCGGATCGGTGCGCATTCCGTGTGCGCTCAATGGCTGCGCGGCGCTGCGCCCGACGGTGGGCCGCTATCCGCAGGCGGGGATCGCACCGATCTCGCACACCCGCGACACCGCCGGACCGATGGCGCTGGCGATGGCCGACATTGCGCTGCTCGACAGCGTGATCGCCGGCGGCGGCACGATCAAGGCAGCCGATCCGGGCAAGCTGCGCCTCGGCGTCACGCCGTCCACCCTGGCCAATCTCGATGCCGACACCAAGGCTGCATTCGACGCTGCGGTGGAGAAGTTGAAGGCTGCGGGGGTGACGGTGGTCGAGGTCGAGATGCCCAAGCTTGCCGAGCTCAATGCCGCGATCGGCTTTCCGGTCGCGCTGTACGAGGCCCACGACGACATGATGAAGTACCTCGCCGCGACCGGCACCGGCATCACCATCGCTGAAATGGCGAAGCAGATATCGAGCCCCGACGTGAAGGCGACATACGACGCCTTCGTGATTCCGCGCAAGTTGCCGGGCCCCGACAACACCGTGGTCGACGCCCGCCCGGCCTACGAAGCGGCGATCAAGACCGCTCGCCCGGCGCTGCAAAAGCTCTACAAGGAGACCTTCGCGAAGCACAAGCTCGACGCGCTCGTCTTTCCGACGGTGCCCAAGGTGGCGATCGACTCGAAACCCGACTCGAGCAGCCTGGCCAACTTCGTCTCCTACATCCAGAACACCGATCCGGGCAGCAATGCCGGCATTCCCGGCCTGCAGATTCCGGTCACGCTCGGCGCGACCAGCAAGCTACCGGTCGGGATCGAGCTCGACGGCCCTGCGGGCAGCGACCGCAGGCTGATCGCGATCGGCCTCGCGCTCGAAGAGGTGTTCGGCCGGCTGCCCGCGTCCAAGCGCTGAGAATCAGCTCCCGCCGTAGCGGCCGATCGTCGCAGCCAGCGCGCTGCGACGCTGCACCCGCAGCTTGTCGCAGCAGCGCATCAGATAGGTGCGCACGGTGCACAACTCGACCCCGAGCTGACTGGCGATCTGCTTGTCGGTCAGGCCGGCGCCGACCATGCGGGCGACAGCGAGTTCGCGAGGCGACAGCCCGCTCAATGGCCCGTCGACGAAGCCAGTACGGCGCCGGCCCAGCGCGGCGCGCTGCAGCGCGGCGGTGAAGGCGGGTTCGATCAGATGCAGCAGTTCGACGGTGTGGGCGTCGAAGTTGTCGCGCCTTCTGCTGCGCCAGATGCGCAGGTCGCCGATGTTGCGGCCTCGGGCGTAGCTGTAGAGGTTCACGCCCCAGTGCAGGCCGTCGCGTGCGAGGAAGTCGTTGTAGAACTCGGTGCGCATCAGATCGCGCTGCGGAATCACCTGCGTAACCAGCGTCGGCGCGCGCCGCGCCTGGAGCTGGAACGTGATCGGGTCGTTGAACTGGAAGTATTCGTCGTAGGTGCGCAGCGTCGCCGGGTTCATGTGCAGCGTGACGCAACTGTCGAAGCGGCGCTCGTCGTCGTCCCAGACGAAGGAGGCGTAGTAGTCGGCCTCGAGCAGATCGAGCAGCACGCATCCGATGCGCTCGCGCACCTCGCGCACGTCGCTGTCCTCGGCCAGCAGGCCGAAGAGGCGCGCGAGCGAGCGGCCCTCGGTTGCGCTCAGTTACATCGCGCGCGGTGATCGCCTGGCGGAGAGAGCGGGATTCGAACCCGCGGGGGGTGTTTAGCCCCCACACGCT
>CAZVNC010000474.1:0-2577 GCA_964628305.1 uncultured Ideonella sp. | reverse complement strand
AGTCGTGCGACGGGATCAGCGTGGTGTGCAGCGAGTGGTTGATCCACTCGTAGCCCTTGGCGCCGACGTCGAGCTTGGTGCCGAAGGGCTGCACGTCGGGCACGCCCTTGGCGCGCTGGTAGACGACCGAGCGCTGCGCGCGCGAGAACGGCAGGGCTTCGACGTCGCCCTCGATGAAGTACTGGCGGATCTCGGGCCGGATGAACTCGAGCAGGAAGCGCAGGTGGCCGAGGATCGGGTAGTTGCGCAGGATCGCATGGCGCGTCTGCAGCAGGTCGCGCACGCCAAGCAGCGTCAGCGCACCGAACAGCAGCAGGAAGAGCAGACCCCGGCCGAAGGCGACGAGCGCGAACAGCGCCAGCAGCGCGGCGATCGCGCAAAAGGCCAGGGTGCTGAAGCGCACGCTGCTGGCGAAGGTGATGGGTTGTGACATTGTCGATCTCCGCCGAGAGGCTGCGCGCCGCACCAACGGACGATCGCCGCACTGAACCGATCTGTACCGCGCCGCGTATGCCGCCGCCTGCCGCGCGCCGGCGGCAGTATCGCTCGATTCCGCGCCCCGCATGTGGTGGGGCGCGCATGGCGCGCCGCCGCGCTGCGACAGGATTCCCGAGGGCCGTCAGGCCGGCGCGAAGCGGAACACGCCGTCGGCACCCGCGATGCGTTCGAGCTTGCCGTCGAACCACAGCCCGTGCAGATGCGCGATTGCCTCGCCCAGCGCGAAGGTGAGCTGGTGCAGGTCGAGCTTGCGCTTGAAGAGGATCGGCACGACATCGGCCGCGCTGCACGGCTGCACGGCGCAGGCGGCGAGGACGTCTGCGAAGCGCGCGTCGTGATGCTCGCGCAACTGGTCGATCCGGCGCTGCAGCCGGGTGAACGGCCGGCCGTGCGACGGCAGCACGAGAGTCGCCTCGGGCAGCGGCCGCAGGCGCTCGATCGACGCCAGGTAGAGCGTCAGCGGATCGGCCTCGGGCTCGAGGTCGATCACCATCACGTTGGTCGAGATGCGCGGCAGCACCATGTCGCCCGAGATCAGCACGCCGAGTTCGGCGCAGTGCAGCGCGATGTGCTCCGGCGCGTGGCCGTAGCCCGCGATGCAGCGCCACTCGTGATCGCCGATCGCGATCCGGTTGCCGTCCATCATGCGGCGATAGCACTCCGGCACGGTCGGCACCATCGAGGCGTAGTAGCTGGTGCGCGCGCGCACCTTGGCGATCGACTCCGGATCGGCGAGGCCGTGGCGCATGAAGTGCGCCGCCGCGAGCTCGCCGCCGAAGGTCAGCGTGCTTGCGCTTGCGAGGCGCGCCGCGCTGTAGTCGCTCGCGCTGATCCAGAGCCGGCAGTCGCGGCCTTCGCTGCTCCAGCGCTTCGTCAGCCAGTGGGCGAGGCCGATGTGATCGGGGTGCATGTGGGTGACGATCACGCGCAGCACCGGCAGGCCGTCGAGGTCGCCGGCGAAGATCTGCTCCCACGCCGCCATCGTCCGCGCATCGGTGATGCCGCAATCGACGATCGTCCAGCCTTCGACGCCGTCCTGACGGTCGCGCAGCAGCCACAGGTTGATGTGGTCGAGTTCGAACGGCAGCAGCATGCGCGCCCAGCGCACGCCGGGCGCGAGTTCGATCGTCTTGCCGAGGCCCGGTACCGTCTCGCCAAGCGGGTAGCCGAGCTCTGCTTCTCTGGGATTGGCCATTGTTAGACTTCCGGTTCGCGTCAGTGCCCGATCCAGTGTAGCCATGATCGCCGGTGGAGATGCCGCGCATTCCCCACCTGCGTCGGACGCTGCCAAAGCGGATCGTGCTTGACGCAGACCGAATCGGAGACGACATGCACCCCGCAGCGCACGCCCTACATGCACCGCCCGGCTTCGAGCAGCGGGTGCGCGACTCTTTCGCGCGCCAGGCAGCGATGACGACGCTCGGCGCGCGCCTGGGCGGGATCGAGGCCGGGTGCGTCGAGTTGTTGATGGAGCACCGCGCCGAACTTACCCAGCAGCACGGCTTCCTGCACGCCGGGATCGTCGCCGCGGCGCTTGATTCGGCGTGCGGCTACGCCGCGTTCACGCTGATGCCCGAGGATGCGGCGGTGCTGACGATCGAGTTCAAGATCAACCTGCTCGCGCCCGCCCGCGGGCCGCACTTCCGCTTCGAGGGCCATGTCGTCAAGCCCGGCCGCACGATCAATGTCGTCGACGGGCGTGCGCTGCAGCGCGATGGCGACGGCGTCAACGAAGCGCTCTTCGCGACGATGACCGCGACCGTGATGACGGTGCGCGGCCGCGAGTCGCTGCGCCACTGAAGGCGTCGCGAAACACCGATAGGAGTTGCACCATGAACCTGCCCGGCCTCGACTTTCAACTCGGCGAAGACATCGACGCGCTGCGCGACGCGGTGCGCGCCTTTGCCGAGGCCGAGATCGCGCCACGCGCGGCGCAGGTCGACGCGAGCGACCAGTTCCCGATGGATCTGTGGCGCAAGATGGGAGCGCTCGGCGTGCTCGGCATCACCGTCGGCGAGGAGTACGGCGGCGCCGGCATGGGCTACCTCGCGCACATGATCGCGATGGAGGAGATCAGCC
>CAZVNC010000473.1:0-2593 GCA_964628305.1 uncultured Ideonella sp. | reverse complement strand
GGCAGCGGGCTGATTGTCGCCACCGCGTATGGCGGCCCGACCGGGATGACGCTGACGGTGATGCTGATCGCCGCGCTCGCGCTCGTCGGCTTCGGCCTGTTCTGCGTCTGGCTCGAGATCGGCCGGCCGTTGCGCGCCGTCAACGTCTTCATCAACCCGCGCACCTCGTGGATGTCGCGCGAGGCCTTCGTAGGCCTGTTCCTGTTCCCGGTCGGCGCGGTGACTGCCTTCCTGTCCCCTGGCTGGCTGCCGGCGACGGTTGTGCTCGCGCTCGCCTTTCTCTATTGCCAGAGCCGGATGCTGCCGGCGGCGCGCGGCATACCGGCGTGGCGCGAGCCGACGACCGGGGTGCTGATCGCCGCCACCGGACTGGCCGAAGGCTTCGCGCTGTGGGTCGCGGCGACGCCGTGGCATGGCGTGCGCTCGGCGGCGCTGCTCGGCGTGTTCGCGCTGCTCGTGCTGGTGCGCCAGATCGTCTGGATCGTCTACCGCAGGCGCCTGAAAGGCCGCATCGTCAAGAAGGCCGACGAGGCGCTCGCCGGGGCCGGGCGCTGGCTGCTCGTGCTGGGCACGATCGTGCCGCTCTTCATCGTCGTCGTGCTCCTCACGTCGCCGGCCGAGTGGCGCGTCGGGCCGTTCGAAGTCGCCGCCGGCGTGCTCGCCTGGGGCGCCGGCGCGTGGCTCAAGTTCGTGCTCGTCACGCGCGCCGCGTTCAACCAGGGCTTCGCACTGAAGCGCCTGCCGGTGCGCGGCGTGCGCGTCTGAGCCGGAATCGAAGGGAATCGATCGTGGGCGCCGTCACCTGCTCCGTGGTCGACGCGCTAGCGAGGAGCGTCGACTTTCACGCGCCGCAGATCGAGACGATGGCGCGCGAGCCGCTCGCCGAGCTGCAGCTCGACCGCCTGCGCGCGACGGTGCGCCACGCGATGGAGAACGTGCCGCTGCACCGGGCGCGGCTGCATGCCGCGGCCCTTCGGGCCGAAGACCTGCGCAGCCTCGACGACGTGCAGCGCCTTCCGTTCACGACCAAGGCCGATCTGCGCGATCACTATCCGTTCGGCATGTTCGCCTTGCCGGTCGACAGCCTGGCCCGGATCCACGCCTCGTCCGGAACGACCGGCAAGCCGACCGTCGTCGGCTACAGCGGGGGCGATCTGTCGACCTGGGCCGACCTGATGGCGCGCACGCTGCACTGCGCCGGCGCACGCCGCGGCGACCTCATCCACAACGCCTACGGCTACGGCCTGTTCACCGGCGGTCTCGGGACGCACTACGGCGCCGAGCGGCTCGGCGCGGTCGTCGTGCCGGTGTCGGGCGGATCGACCGAGCGCCAGATCGCGCTCATCACCGACTTCAAGCCGCGCGTGCTGTGCGCGACGCCGAGCTATGCGCTCGCGATCGCCGACCTTGCCGAACAGCAAGGTGTCGACCTGACGAAGAGTTCGCTGCGCGTCGGCCTGTTCGGCGCCGAGCCGTGGAGCCAGGGGATGCGCGAGGAGATCGAGGCGCGCCTGGGCGTGCGGGCGATCGACAACTACGGCCTCTCCGAGGTGATGGGCCCGGGGGTCGCCGTCGAATGCGAGCAGCAGGACGGACTGCACGGCTGGGAGGATCACTTCCTGTTCGAGGTCATCGACCCCGAGACCGGCGTGCCGCTGCCCGAAGGCGAGGCCGGCGAACTCGTCATCACGACGCTGACCAAGCAGGCGCTGCCGATGCTGCGCTATCGCACGCGCGACATCACGCGCATCACGACCGCGCCCTGCACCTGCGGGCGCACCCACCTGCGCCTGCTGCGCGTCGCCGGACGAAGCGACGACATGCTGATCATCCGCGGCGTCAACGTCTATCCGTCGCAGATCGAGGCGGTGCTGCTCGGCTGTCCGGGCCTTGCGCCGCACTACCAACTCGTCGTCGAGCGCGCCGGGCATCTCGACGAGCTGACGATCGAAATCGAGGCCGCAACCGGCGTTGCGGCCGATGCCTTCGCCGCGCTGGCGGGCGACGTGCGCCAGCACGTCAAGTCGCTCGTCGGCATTTCGACCACGGTGCGCGTACTGCCGCCGGGGGACGTACCCAGATCGCAAGGCAAGGCCGCGCGCGTTCGCGACCTGCGCCCGAAAGGAGCCTGAAATGTCCAAACGCCTTTTGAGTCTGAACGTCAACGGCCGCGAGCACGATGTCGCGGTCCACGACGGCGCGCTGCTGCTCGACGTCCTGCGCGACAAACTGCAGCTCACCGGCACCAAGCAGGGCTGCGACGGCGGCGAATGCGGCGCCTGCACGGTGCTCGTCGACGACCAGCCGCGCCTGGCGTGTTCGACGCTCGCGCTTCAGGTCGAAGGCAAGCGCGTCGAGACCATCGAGGGGTTGGCGCAGGGCGGCCGGCTGTCGCGCCTGCAGCAGGCCTTCCACGACAAGCTCGGCGCGCAGTGCGGCTACTGCACGCCGGGGATGATCATGGCGTCGGAGGGGCTGCTGCGGCACAACGCCCAGCCCACGGCCGACGAGATCAAGGCAGCGCTGGCCGGCAATCTGTGCCGCTGCACCGGCTACGTCAAGATCGTCGAGTCGGTGCAGACCGCGGCCGGCC
>CAZVNC010000472.1:0-2627 GCA_964628305.1 uncultured Ideonella sp. | reverse complement strand
CGAAGTCGTCGCCCACCGTCTGGAGCACGAATACGGCTGCAAGGCGCGCATCGCGCCGAGTCGCTACCAGGGTGCGCGCTGGGTGACGTGCGACGAAGCCGACGGCGGCGCACGGGAACTGCAGCGCTTCATCGATGCCAATGCGCACCGCGTCGCCTACGACGCGGTCGACGCGCCGACGGTGTTGGTCGAGTACGCACCGGAGCTGCGCGCGATCGAATCGAACTGGCCGAAGATCAAGTTCCACGCGCTGCGCGAGCACGCGGGGCTGGTGTTTCAGCGCCAGATCGTGGCTTGACGCGATCCGGCCAGTGGTAATACACTGTGTATTACCAAAGCGGTACTGAAGATCATGACCGTCACCGTCAAGCTCGATGCGATGCTCGAAGAGCGATTGCGCCAGCGCGCCGCAGCCAGCGGCGCGACTGCCAGTGATGTGATCCGCGAGGCGCTGCTGGCGTACTTGAACGCGCCGCGTGATGCCGCGACGCCATCTGCCCACGCGCTGGGCGCCGACTTGTTCGGCCGCCACCGCGGCGCGCCCGATCTCGCCGAGCGGCGCAAGGCGCTGCTTGCCGACGCGTGGGCCGACAAGCACCGCGCGCGCGGGTGAAGCGCGCGTGACGAAGCGCCGCGCCGCCGTGATGGCGCGCGAGCCGTCGCCGCGCTACCGCGTGGCCCACGTCGGGCCGGTGCTCGTCGACAGCGGGCCGCTCATCGCACTGTTCAACGCCGCGGACCACTGGCATGCCACGGTGCTCGCCTGGCTGGAGACGAACCCGGCTGCGGCGTTGCTCAGCACCTGGCCGGTGGCGACCGAAGTCTGCGCCCTGCTCGCCCGCCGCATCGCCAACGACTGCGCACTCGACTTCCTGCGCTGGGCGCAGCGCGGCGGCATTGCGCTCGACAGTGCCGTGCCGGGATCGCTGACCGAAGTGCTGCGCATCAGCGAGCGTTTCGCCAGCCTGCCCTTCGACCTGGCCGACGCGACGATCGCCGAAGCCGCGTCGCGCCTGCGCATCCGCCATGTGCTGACGCTGGACGACGACTTCGGCGTCTATCGCGACAAGGGCGGCAAGCCGTTGGTGAACGTGCTGCGCTGACCGCGGCTGTTCAAGGCTTGTGCGTCACCCCCGGCGTCGGCGCGCACCAACGAAGCCCGCTGCGCCGAGGCCGATCGCCATCAGCGCCCGGGTGTCCGGTTCGGGCGCCGGCGTGAGCCGCGCGGCTTGGCATTGAAGTTTCTGCTCCAGATGGAGGGTTGAGAAGAGCCGCAACGCCGATCCTGCGTTACGCTGGCCGTCTCTCGCCAACAGGAGCCGAGCAAGATGCCCCGCCTCATCCTCGAAGAAGACCTGATCCACCCGGCGATTCGCGACAAGGTCGCGAATCTGCACGTCGAGATCGTGCGCAACGTGCGTTCGGCGGCGGCGTCGAACCCGGTGCTCGTCGTCGGCATGGTGGGCAACCCGCACTGCCGGCGCGCGCGCCGGATGCTCGATGCGGCGGGCGTCGCCCATCACTACCTCGAGTACGGCAGCTACCTGAACCATTGGCGGCTGCGCAACGCGCTGAAGATGTGGACCGGGTGGCCGACCTTCCCGATGGTTTTCGTGAAGGGCACGCTGGTCGGCGGCGCAGACAATTTGCAGGCCTTGATCGCAAGCGGGGAACTCAATCGCCTGCTTGCGACCTGAGGAACTGCGCCGTCCGGGCTGCGCCGACGAAACGCGCGGCGCGGTGTTGCGCCGCACGCTCCAAGGGTCACTGCGGGGGTTTGCCGCGCCGGGCCGAACCTAGAATCCCCTGCCATCGCCCGCCGCGGGCGCATTCCTACATGAGACATCGCCATCGGCTGCTCAGCTGCCTGTTCGCGCTTGCCGCGTTCGCCCCGGTCGCCCTGGCCGCGGCTCCGGCATCCGCTCCCGCGGTCGCGCCGACTGTCTCCGCACCGGCCCCGGCGCCCTGGGTGCATGCCTTTGCCTACTACGGCCTGCCGAAGTACGGCCCCGATTTCGACCACTTCGACTACGTCAACCCGCGGGCGCCCAAGGGCGGCACGCTGCAGTTGAAGAACCCGGACCGGCGCACCAGCTTCGACAAGTTCAACCCGTTCACGACGCGCGGCAACGCGCCCGCCGGTCTCGTGATCTATGTCTTCGAGACGCTCGCCATGCTTTCGGGCGACGAGCCGAACACGATGTACGGGCTGCTCGCCGAGGAGATGCAGGTCGCGCCCGACAAGTCGTCGATCACGTTTAGGCTGCATCCGAAGGCGCGCTTCTCGAACGGCGACCCGGTACTGGCGAAGGACGTGAAGTACAGCTTCGATTCGATGTCGGGCAAATACGCCTCGCCGGCCTACCAGTCGGCGTTCGAGGGCGTCAGCGCGATGGTGCTGGACGAGCGGACGATCCGCTTCGATCTCGCCAAGCCGAGCAAGGAGATGCTGTTCACGATCGGCACCAACCTGTACGTCTTCTCGCACAAATGGGGCCTGAAGGCGGACGGCACGCCCAAGCGGTTCGACGAGATCGTGGACGAGCCGCCGATCGCAAGCGGCCCGTACACGATCGGCGCGATCGACATGGGCCGGCGCATCGAGTTCGTGCGCGACCCGGACTACT
>CAZVNC010000471.1:0-2628 GCA_964628305.1 uncultured Ideonella sp. | reverse complement strand
TGCATGGCCTGCGTCACCGCCTTGCCGAGTTCGGGTGCCGCCTGCTTGCGCGCCTTGCTCAGCAGCTTCGCCTCGCGCTTGTAGTCGGCGAGCGCGTCGGCCTGCGCGCGCTGCAGCGCGTCGAGGTCGGCCGCCGCGTCCAGCGCCTTCAGCTCGCCGCGCCACTGCGCGCAGAGCGCGGGCAGCTCCTCGGGCGCGCGGTGGTAGCGGCGCGCGAGCGAGATCCACGCCGCGAGCCGTTCGTCGAGCCGTTGCAACTGATGCGGGTCGGGCTCGGTGCGGTGCATGTAGCCGGCCAGCGTGTGCGCCGCGTCCTGCAACTGGGCCTGTGCGCTGCGCAGCACGTCGACGATCTCGCCGAGCTGCGGATCGTGTTCGCTGACCGCGGCGAGCGCGTCGGCGGCGCGGCCGGCGAGCGCATCGGCGTTCGCGTCCGCCTCCGACAGCATCGCGCGCGCCGCCTGCGCGGCGTCGATCAGCGCCTGGGCGTGCGACAGCCTGGCATGCTCGGCGTTCAGCGGCTCCCACTCGTCAATGCCGGGCGCAAGCCGGTCGACCTCGCCCAGTTGCCAAGCCAGCCGCTCGCGTTCGCGATCGAGATCGCCCTGCCTGGCGCGTGCATCCGTCAGCGCCTGCGCGGCCGCCTTCCAGCGCGACCAGGCTTGCGCGACCGGCGTGGCGTCGGCGCGGGCGTGGGCATCGAGCAGATCGCGAACGACGGCCGGCCGCGCGAGGCCCTGCCAGGCATGCTGGCCGTGGATGTCGACGAGGTGCGCGGCCGTCTCGCGCAACTGCGCGATCGTCGCCGCGCTGCCGTTGATCCAGGCCCGGCTTTTGCCCTGGGCGTCGATCACGCGCCGCAGCAGCAGGCTGTCCTGGGCGTCGAAGCCGGCATCGTCCAGCCACTGCGCAAGCGCGGGCGGCGAGTCGAACTCGGCGCTGATCTCGGCGCGCGCCGCGCCTTCGCGCACCACCACCGCGTCGCCCCGGCCGCCGAGCGCAAGTTGCAGCGCATCGACGAGGATCGACTTGCCGGCGCCCGTCTCGCCGGTCAGCACCGAAAAGCCCGCGCCGGGCTCGAACTCGAGCGCCTCGACGATCGCGAAGTCGCGCAATGCGAGTCGCCTAAGCATGATCGAACAAGGCGCTCACTGCGCCTCGTGCCAGTGCAGCTTCTTGCGCAGCGTGCCGTAGTAGCTCCAGCCCCTCGGGTGCAGGAAGTGGACCTGGTGCTGCGAGCGGCGCACGCGCACGCAGTCGCCCGGCAGCAGGCTGGCGACGCTTTGCATGTCAAAATTCGCGCTGGCGTCGCGGCCGGCGACGATCTGGATCGACACGTCGCTCACGTCGGGCAGCACGATCGGCCGGTTCGACAACGTGTGCGGCGCGATGGGCGCGAGCACCCAGCCGGCGATGCCCGGGTGCAGGATCGGCCCGCCGGCCGAGAGCGCATACGCCGTCGATCCGGTCGGCGACGCGAGGATCAGCCCGTCGGCGCGCAGGTTCACCATGAACTCGTCGCCGATGTCGACGCGCAGCTCGATCATGCTCGCCGTGTGGCTGCGGCTCACGACGACATCGTTCAACGCGACCGCGTCGAAGATCGCGTGCCCGTCGCGCTCGACGACGCCGTCGAGCATGGTGCGGTGCTCGACCTCGAAGTCCCCGGCGAGCATCGGCGCAAGCAACTCGGCGAACTGGCCGACCGAGACGTCGGTGATGAAGCCGAGCCGCCCCTGGTTGATGCCGACGAGTGGCGTGCCGTAGCGCGCGAGCTGGCGCGCGATGCCGAGCATCGTGCCATCCCCGCCGAGGACGATGGCGAGGTCGCACTGCTTGCCGAGTTCGGCCGGCTCGAGCGCCGCGTAGCCGGTGATGCCGGTCGACAGCGCGGTCTGCTTCTCGAGGGACACCTCGAGCCCCTGGCGGTCGAGAAAGTGCGCGATCTCCTCGAGCACACCGCGAATGCCATGCGCCTGATACTTGCCCACGAGGGCAGCATGACGAAAGGGGGTCGGCATGCGCGGGATTACACCACAGCGACCCCTGCGGCGAAGGCTGCGCAACGGGTCTCGACCTAGAATGAAAGCATGCTCGACGAGCGCGCCAAGAAGCTGCTGAAGACCCTGGTCGAACGCTACATCGCGGACGGCCAGCCGATCGGTTCGCGCACGCTGTCGCGTACGAGTGGCCTCGAGCTGTCGCCGGCGACGATCCGAAACGTGATGGCCGATCTGGAAGACCTCGGCCTGATCGCGAGCCCGCACACCAGCGCCGGGCGGGTGCCGACGGCGCGCGGCTACCGCCTGTTCGTCGACACCATGCTCACCGCGCAGCCGGTCGGGCTCGGCGACGACACGATGCAGCCGGCGCCGCAACTGCATCCCGATCAGCCGCAGCGCGTGATCGCGAGCGCAGCGCAACTGCTCTCGAACCTGTCGAACTTCGTCGGCGTCGTCACCGCCCCGCGCAAGGCGAGCCGCTTTCATCACATCGAGTTCATGCGGCTGTCGGAGCGGCGCGTGCTGGTGATCCTGGTCGCACCCGACGGCGACGTGCAGAACCGCGTCATCGTCACCGCGCAGGACTACACGCCGGCGCAGCTCGTCGAGGCGAGCAACTACCTCT
>CAZVNC010000470.1:0-2637 GCA_964628305.1 uncultured Ideonella sp. | reverse complement strand
ACACCTATCCGGGCAAGAAGAAGCTGATCCTGTCGGGCTTCCACGAGGCGGCGCTCGCCGCGTTCGGCGCCGCGCCCTACATCTTCCCGGACAAGCGCGTGCTGCTGCAGTACACGACGACCAGCCCGAAGCTGCACAAGGTGCTCGGCGTCGAGACACCGGACTTTGATTGAGAGCAACCGCCGCGCCGCCGAATGGCGCGCGCTGAGAGATAATTCCTTCGCGGCGCCATGCGCGCCGCTCTCGCTAGGGGTGTTGGTCCGTCACCGCGGATCGACTGAGAAAGTCCCTTTGAACCTGATTGAGGTAATCCTCGCGCAGGGAAGCATGCACCAGCCGCCGGCCACACCGGCCACGTGTTCGCCGACCTGCCTTTGCAGTTGGAAGCACGATGCCATTTCCCACTCTCTCGTGCCGCCGCACCGCGCTGCGGGCGGCGGCGGTTGCCGCACTGATGCTCGGTGCAAGCACCCTGCCGATGGCGTCGGCACAGACCACGGACGCGGACGCCGCTCAGTTGCCCGCGGTGACGATCAGCGGGCGCAAGTCGCCTGCCATCTCGGTCAGCGGCTGGGGCGACCTGCCGCTTTCGCAGGTGCCGCTGCAGGCGAGCGTCTATGACGCCCAGACGCTGCGCGACCAGGGCATCCAGTCGGTGCGCGGCCTGACGCAACTCGACGCCGCGGTCGGCGACTCGTACAACGCGGCCGGCTACTGGGACACGCTCACGCTGCGCGGCTTCGTGATCGACAACCGCTTCAACTACCGCCGCGACGGCCTGCCGATCAACGCCGAGACGGCGATCCCGCTCGACAACAAGGCCGGCGTCGAAGTCCTGAAGGGCATCAGCGGCATGCAGGCCGGAGTCAGCTCGCCGGGCGGCCTCGTCAACTACGTCGTCAAGCGGCCGCTCGACGTGAGCCTGAACAGCGCCTTCCTGCAATGGCAGAGCGAGTCGCCGGTGCTCGCGTCGGTCGACCTCTCGCGGCGCTTTGGCGAGACGGGCGCGGTCGGCCTGCGCGTCAACGCGGCCTACGAAACGCTGCGCCCCGACATCGAGGATGCGAACGGCGATCGATGGCTCGTCGCCGCGGCGGGCGACTGGCGCATCGCGCCCGGCAGCCTGCTGGAGGCCGAGTTCGAGAGCAGCCGCCAGAGCCAGCCGAGCGTGCCTGGCTTCAGCCTGCTCGGCAACCGCGTCCCGCCGCCGAGCGACCCGTCGATCAACCTGAACAACCAGCCTTGGTCCGAGCCCGTCGTGTTCGGCGCGAACACCGGCTCGATCCGCTACACGCAGGCGATCGACGCCAACTGGCGCTGGAGCGCACGCCTGATGGGTCAGAGGTTGCGCACCGACGACCGCACCGCGTTCCCGTTCGGCTGCAGCGCCGAGGGCAACTACGACCGCTTCTGCAGCGACGGCAACTTCGACATGTACGACTACCGCAGTGACGACGAGCGGCGCGACAGCAGCGCGGCGGAGCTTGCGATCAACGGGAGCGTCGCGGCCGGCGGCATGCAGCACACGCTCGGCTTCGGCGTGCTCGCGACGCGCTTCAAGAGCCGCTTCCAGCGCAATGCGTACAACTACGTCGGCAGCGGCAGCATCGACGGCAGCGTGACGCTGCCCGCCGATCCGACGCTGAACTACGAGAACACGAACCGCGACGAACGCAGCACCGAGTTCTTCGTCCACGACGCGATGCAAGTGGGCGAGCGGATGCGTCTGTGGCTTGGGCTGCGCTACACGTCGCTCGAGCGCGAGGCGGTAAGCACCGACGGCACGCAAGGCACCGACTACCGCCAATCGCTTACCTCGCCGTGGGTCGCCGCGAGCTACGAGTTCGCGCCCGCGCAGATGATCTACGCAAGCTGGGGCCGCGGCGCGGAATCCGACGTCGCGCCGAACCTCGACATCTACACCAACGCCGGCCAGGCCCTGCCGGCGCTGATGAGCAGCCAGTTCGAGATCGGCATCAAGGGCGCGACCGAGGAATGGAGTTGGACGCTCGCCGCCTTCGATATCGACCGCCCGGTCTACGCCGACTTCGGCGCCTGCGATCTGCAGGACACCTGCACCCGCCAAGCCGACGGAAGCGCCCGCCATACCGGCGTCGAAGCCGGCGCCACTTGGCGCAGCGGCGCGTGGTCGCTCGGCGCCGGGCTGCAATGGCTGCACGCGCGCCGCAGGGGCAGCCAGGACGCAAGCGTCAACGGCCTGCGACCGGTGAACGTGCCGGCGCTCACCTTCCGGATGCAGGCCGGCTACAGCGTGCCGCAAGTCCCCGGCCTCTCCTTCGGCGCGACGCTGTCCGCCGTCGGCGACCGCACGATGCTCCCCGATGACGAAGAGACGACCATCCCCGGCTACGCGGTGGCCGGCCTCACCGCGCAATGGGTGCAACGCGGCGCCGGATCGACGACCCTCACCTGGCGCGCCGGCATCGACAACCTGTTCGACAAGCAGGCCTGGAGGGAATCGCCCTACCAGTTCGCGCACGTCTATCTCTTCCCCCTGCCCGGCCGCACGGCGCGCGTGTCGCTGCAGATCAACTGGTAGGCCGCGCGGGCCGCAGACGCTCACCGGTGTTCGCTATAATCCGCGGCTGTTCCTCGATAGCTCAGTCGGTAGAGCGC
>CAZVNC010000469.1:0-2639 GCA_964628305.1 uncultured Ideonella sp. | reverse complement strand
GAAGTTGAAGAGGCCGACGCGGATGTTGCGCGCGAAGCGCTCGTTGACGATCTCCATCGTCGGCATCCGCCCGCGCACGATGCGCTCCTGGTTTGCCAGGTCGTAGTCGTGCACGCCGCCGGTCGGCGCCTGATCCGGCTCGAGCTTCTGGCTCTCGCCGGTGATGCCCTGCAGCAGCGCATCGACCTCGTCTTGCGACAGGATGTGTTCGTTCATGCGTGCGGCTTCGCTACTGAATGATGAAGCTGGAGAAAAGCACGCGGCGCACCGGGTTGTCGGCATGTGGCGGTGCGGGCCTGATCGGCTTGCCGTCGCGGTCGAGCGCGGGCCCGGTCTCGATCCCCATCGGGCGCACCGATTCGCGCATGATCTCGGCCGCGAGCGCCTCCTTGCCGGCGCGCTCGAGCAGCTCGGCCGATGTCTTGTGAGCGAGGATCATCAGGATCGCGTCGCGGATCGCCGGCATGTAGACCTTCATCTCGTCGGCCACCTTCGGATCGTCGAGTTCGAGCGTGATGCCGATCTGCGCGTAGCGCTCGGCATCCTTGTCGGCGAGGTTGACGACGAACGGATCGAGCCCGACGAAGATTGGCGGTGCATGCGGCTTCTCGCGCTGCGCCGCGGCCTGCGCCAGCGGCTGGCCGTCGTCGTCGACCGCCGAGGCGGCCGCCGCGCGATGCTTCAGAAACCAGATCGCGCTGCCGGCCAGCACGAGCACGACCGCCAGCGCGATCGCGATCAGGATCAGCAGCTTCTTCTTGCCGCGCGTCGGCAGCGCGATGTCGTCCGCGGGCGGGACCTCGGCAGCTTTGGCGGCGGCAGCAGCGGCGGGCATGATGGGACGCTCCTTCGATCGATCGAGCAGGCGGCGCAGCGCGCGTCAGCCCGGGGTGTGAAGCAAATTATGGAAAGCGCACCGGTACTCGGAACGGGCGATAAGCAGGGCAAAGCCTGGCTGTCTCGTTGGCGGGGTTCGGTCGCGCCGAAGGCCGAGGCGCCCTGCGCGCGCTCGCACGCTGAGCTTGCTGCAAGCCGGCGCGCGGGCTGTGCCGGTTCATGTGCGTTTACAAGCACGGCCGCAGCTCTGGTCGCCAGTGCGTGTTGCGCGCGCGTCAACCGCAGGTTTCGGCGTCTTGACAAGCAACGACAGTTCCAGCAAACTAAAAGTATGGAAGAGAAGTCTGCTGTCGCCTCGCTCGCCGCCTTGGCCCAGGGCATGCGGCTGCGCATCTTTCGGGTTCTGATCGGCGCCGCTCCGCAGGGCATGACCCCGGGCGAGCTGTGCGCCACGCTGGACGTGCCCGGCTCGACGCTGTCCTTCCATCTGAAAGAGTTGCTGCACGCCGGGCTCGTGACGCAGCAGCGCGAGGGCCGCAATCTCATCTACAGCCCGTCCATCGCGCAGATGAACGATCTGCTCGCCTACCTCACCGCGCACTGCTGCCACGGCGCGGACTGCGAGGTTGCCTCCGTTCCTGGCTGCACCCGCTGTTGATTGCGAGATCACCATGAAGCGCTTTCTCGTTCACCTGCACGTTGACGACCTCACCCAGAGCGTCGCCTTCTATTCCAGCTTGTTCGCGGCAGAACCAGCCCGCCTCGAAGGCGACTACGCCAAATGGATGCTCGATGACCCGCCTGTCAACTTCGCGATCTCCACGCGCGGCGCACATCCGGGCATCGACCACCTCGGAATCCAGACCGACGACCCGGCCGAACTCGCCGCACTGAAGGCGCGCGCCGAGGCGGCCGACATGACGTTGCTCGACGAAGGCGAGACGACGTGCTGCTACGCACGCAGCGAGAAACACTGGGTCACCGATCCGCAGGGCATCGCGTGGGAGCACTTCCACACACTTGGCAACATCCCGGTGTTCAACGAAGCGCCTGCGCATGGCCCGTCCGGTTCGACCTGCTGTGCGCCGGCCGAGGCCGCCGAGACAGCGTCCAGCACGGTGCCCGCAGCCTGTTGCGCACTGACGCCGCGCGGCAAGCCGATCGGCATTCCGGTCACGTCCGCCGCTTCTTGCTGCTGAGAGGTCACTGATGAGCGACAAGGTCTACAACGTCCTGTTCATCTGCACAGGCAATTCCGCCCGCTCCATCCTGGCCGAGGGGCTGATGAACCATCTCGGCGGCGGTCGATTCAGGGCTTGGTCGGCGGGCAGCCATCCGAACGGCACGGTCAACCCGCTCGCGCTGCAAACCCTGGCCGAGTGGCGTATCCCGACGGACGGTTTTCGCAGCAAGAGCTGGGACGAGTTCGCGCAGTCCGGCGCACCGAAGATGGACTTTGCTTTCACGGTCTGCGACAACGCGGCCGGTGAGGTCTGCCCGGTGTGGCCCGGTCAACCGATGACCGCGCATTGGGGTGTTCCCGATCCGGCGGCCGTGGAGGGCAGCGACGCGCAGAAGGCCAAGGCCTTCATGGACACGGCCATCACGCTCAAACGCCGCATCGAGCTGATGCTGTCGCTGCCCCTGAACTCGCTGGCCGGCATGTCGCTGCAGCGCGAGATCGATCGAATCGGCAAGACCGGTGGTTGAGGCCGCCAAGGTCGAGATCGGCCGCAGTTGACGGCCCTGCCCAGGAACAACCATGAACACGATAGTCCTTCCGGCGCCCGCCGCGTCAACCG
>CAZVNC010000468.1:0-2640 GCA_964628305.1 uncultured Ideonella sp. | reverse complement strand
CGTCGGCGTCGAGCGCGGCTGTGCTCAGTGGCGCGCTCGCGACGGTAAACCCGTGCCTAGCCTTCGGCGTCAGTGGAAGCTTGGATGCTGGGGCGCAGGTGCCGACTTGGACGTACCTGACACGGCGCAACGCGCAGCCGTCGCCCGGGCTACGGCGAGCCTTTGCAACGCCGAGTGGGCGTCTTTGCGCGTCACGAGCGGGGGTGCAGGGTTCGTTCACAGCTTCTCAGTGCTCGCCAACCCACTTCGAGCCCGCGCATGATCGACCTCTACACCGCCGCCACCCCGAACGGATACAAGATCTCGATCGCGCTCGAGGAACTCGCGCTGCCGTACACGCTGCACGCGCTGCAGCTTTCCGAGGGCGAGCAGAAGACGCCCGCGTTCCTCGCGATCAGCCCGAACGGCCGCATCCCGGCGATCGTCGATCGCGATGCGGACGATTTCGCGGTCTTCGAGTCCGGCGCGATCCTCGTCTACCTCGCCGAGAAGACCGGCCGCCTGATGCCCGCCGAAGCCAAGGGCCGCTCGCGCGTGCTGCAGTGGCTGATGTTCCAGATGGGCGGCATCGGCCCGATGATGGGGCAGGCGAACGTGTTCTTCCGCTACTTCCCCGAGAAGATCCAGCCCGCGATCGACCGCTACCAGGGCGAATGCCGGCGCCTGTTCGAGGTGCTCGACACGCGGCTCGCGGACAACGAATACCTCGCCGGCGACTACTCGATCGCCGACATCGCCAACTGGGCCTGGGTGCGCACCTACCGCTGGTCGGGGGTCGAGGTCGACGGCCTGACGAACCTGCAGCGCTGGCTGGGTGCGATCCGCGCGCGGCCGGCGGTGCAGGCCGGCATCCTGAAGCCGCCGTCGAAGGTGAGCATGGCCGACGACGTCGACGGCGACAAGGCGAGGCAGTTCGCGCAGGAGGCGAGCAAGATCGTCGAGATGGGCAGCCCGACGAGGAGAAAGGCATGAAACTCTACGTCGCCCCGCGCGCGCCGAATCCGCGCCGCGTGCAGATGTTCCTCGCCGAGAAGGGCATCACCTCGATCGAAACCATCGACGTCGATCTGAATGCGGGGGAGCACCGCAGCGAGGCGTTTCGCGCCAAGAGCCCGCTCGCGCGCGTGCCGGTGCTCGAACTCGACGACGGGCGCGCGCTCGGCGAGACGCGCGCGATCTGCACCTACATCGAAGGCCTGCAGCCCGAGCCGAACCTGATGGGCGTGGACTTCGAGGAGCGCGCCTTCGTCGAGATGGCGGACCGGCGCATCGAGCACTACCTGGGCGCGTATCTGGCAAACGCGATCCGGCACACCCATCCGGGGCTCGCAACGCTCGAACAGCCGCAGTTCCCGGACTTCGGCCGCTCGCAGGCCCAGAAGGCGCGCGAGGTTGCGCGCTGGCTGGACGAGGTGCTCGCGCAGCAGGACTTCATCGCCGGCGCGCGCTTCACGATCGCCGACATCACTGCGTTTTGCGTCCTCGAGTTCGGGCGCGGCCTGCTGAAGTTCAGACCGGGCGACGAGGGGTTGGCCCATCTGCAGGCCTGGCGCGACCGGATCGCCGCGCGGCCGAGCGCGAAGATGCTCTGAGCGCTCCACTGTCCTATGCTTTCGCACTGAACACAAGGAGGTTGTAAATGGGTGCACCCGAAGCCTTCACCGCCACGGCCGAAGTCGGCCACTACATCGGCGGACGCCGCGTGAGCCATGCCGGCGCACGCCGCCAGCCTATCTACAACCCCGCGACCGGCGCCGTCGCGCGCGAGCTGGTGCTCGGCACGGCCGACGATGTGGCGGCCGCCGTCGTCGCCGCAAAGGCGGCGTTCCCGGCCTGGGCCGACACGCCGCCGATCCGCCGCGCGCGCGTGCTGAACGCCTTCCTCGGCCTGCTCAACGAGCACCGCGACACGCTCGCCGCGATGATCACCGCCGAGCACGGCAAGGTGTTCACCGATGCGCAAGGCGAGGTCACGCGAGGCATCGACATTGTCGAGTTCGCCTGCGGCATTCCGCAGCTGCTGAAGGGCGACTTCACCGACCAGGTGAGCACCGGCATCGACAACTGGACGCTGCGCCAGCCGCTCGGCGTTGTCGCCGGCATCACGCCGTTCAACTTCCCGTGCATGGTCCCGATGTGGATGTTCCCGGTCGCGCTGGCGTGCGGCAACAGCTTCATCCTCAAGCCGAGCGAGCGCGACCCGTCGCCTTCGCTCTTCATGGCCGATCTGCTCCAGCAGGCCGGGCTGCCCGACGGCGTCTTCAATGTCGTGCAGGGCGACAAGGCCGTCGTCGATGCGCTGCTGACGCACGCGGAAGTGAAGGCGCTCTCGTTCGTCGGCTCGACGCCGATTGCGCGCTATATCTACGAGACCGGCGCCCACCACGGCAAGCGCGTGCAGGCGCTGGGCGGCGCGAAGAACCACATGGTCGTGATGCCCGACGCCGACATCGAGCAGACCGTCGATGCGCTCGTCGGCGCCGCCTACGGCTCGGCGGGCGAACGCTGCATGGCGATCAGCGTCGCGGTGTTCGTCGGCGACGTCGCCGACAAGGTCGTGCCGCTCGTCGCCGAGCGCGCTCGCGCGCTCAAGGTCAAGAACGGCATGGAGCTCGACGCCGAGATGGGCCCGATCGTCAC
>CAZVNC010000467.1:0-2642 GCA_964628305.1 uncultured Ideonella sp. | reverse complement strand
GCCGAAGGTGCGAAGCAAATCGTCGTCGTCACCGACGAACCCGGGAAGTACGCCGGCGTCAAGAACCTCGCGCCGGGCGTAACGGTCCGGCATCGCGACGAGCTGGACGCGGTGCAGAAGTTGCTGCGCGAAGTCGCTGGCTGCACCGTCATCGTCTACGACCAGACGTGTGCGACCGAGAAGCGGCGCCGGCGCAAGCGCGGCACGTTGGCGACGCCAGCCAGGACCGTCGTCATCAACGACCTGGTCTGCGAAGGCTGCGGCGACTGCTCGGTGCAGAGCAACTGCCTGTCGGTCGAGCCGCTCGAGACCGAGTTTGGCCGCAAACGGCAAATCAACCAGAACACCTGCAACAAGGACTTCAGCTGCGTGAAGGGCTTCTGCCCGAGCTTCGTCACCGTCGAGGGCGGGCAGCGCAAGACGGCGAAGAAGACCGACCCTGCGCGGCCGGATCCGTTCGCGCTCGCGCCGCTGCCCGAGCCGGCACTGCCGTCGGCGCAGGCGGCGTTCGGCATCGTCGTCGGCGGCGTCGGCGGCACCGGCGTGATCACGATCGGCCAGTTGCTCGGCATGGCGGCGCACATCGAAGGCAAGGGCGTCGTCACGCAGGACGCGGGCGGCCTCGCGCAAAAGGGCGGCAGTACCTGGAGCCATGTGCAGATCGCCGACCGCGAGGACGCGATATGCACGACGCGGGTCAGCAGTGCCGACCTCGTCATCGCCTGCGATCCGCTCGTCGCCGCCAGCAAGGCGACGCTGGCGGTGATGCGCGAGGGCCGCACCTACGTCGCACTCAACACCCACGGCACGCCGACGGCGGCCTTCGTCACCAACCCGGACTGGCGGTTCCCGCAGGGGCAGTGCGAGGCAGCACTCGAGAAGGCAGTCGGCACCGATCTCGTAGGCCACGTCGATGCGGACCGGCTCGCGGTGCAGTTGGTCGGCGACTCGATCTACACCAATCCGCTGCTGCTCGGCTTCGCCTGGCAGAAGGGCCGCGTGCCGCTGTCGCACGCTTCGCTGATGCGCGCGATCGAACTCAACGCGGTGCAGGTGAACAACAACAAAGCCGCGTTCGAATGGGGGCGGCGCGCGGCGCACGACGCTGCGGGAGTGCAGGCGATCCTCGCTTCACTCGATGGCACGGCGCAGGTCATCGAATTCGCGAAGAAGCCCGGACTGACGGAGATGATCGCAACCCGCGTCGCGTTTCTCACCGCCTACCAGAACGCCGCCTACGCAGCACAGTACAGCGCGTTCGTCGACAAGGTGCGCGCGGCCGAAGCGGCGCATTCGAGTGGCACGCAACTCACCGAAGCGGTCGCGCGCTACCTCTTCAAGTTGATGGCGTACAAGGACGAATACGAGATCGCGCGGCTGCACACCGACCGCGCCTTCCTCGATCGGATCGCGTCGCAGTTCGAGGGCGACTACAAGCTGCACTACCACCTCGCGCCGCCGCTCTTCGCGAAGCGCAACGACAAGGGCGAACTCGTCAAGCGCGCCTACGGGCCGTGGATGCTGAAGGCCTTCGGCGTGCTGGCGAAGTTGAAGGGTCTGCGCGGTGGCCCGCTCGATATCTTCGGCCGCAGCACGGAGCGCCGTACCGAGCGCGCGCTGATCGGCGACTACCGCGATTGCATCGAAGAGCTGCTGACGACGCTGAGCGCCGACCGCCTCGCGCAGGCGGTAGCGATCGCGCGCATTCCTGAGGAGATCCGCGGCTACGGCCACGTCAAGGATCGCCATCTCACCGCAGCGCGCGCCCAATGGACGTCGTTGATGGCCGCCTGGCGCGAGCCGCAACGGCAGCGACAGGCCGCCTGATACCAGTCTTCGTTCAAACGCAAGGAATCCGGCGACCTCACGCGACGCCTTGCGGCAATTGGCGTAGAGCAACTACCTCACTTGCCGGTCAGCGCATCGTGTCAGGCGCCACCCGCCAGGGGCTCATGCTGCAGTAGCAGAAATCGCCCCTGCCGGGTGGCACCTGCCACGAGGTCGGGGCGCAGGCGTTTCACGCCGCGAACATCACGAGCGCCTCCGCAAAGCCGGGCTCGGACAGACTGCGACACGCCTGCGAGGCGCCGAGGAACGCAGCGCCCATGGCCAGCGAGCGCAGCGCGCCTCGTGAACTGACTTCGTCGCGACTGTCTGAACGCAGCGAACGCAGTTCGCGAAGTGAGTTGGCGACGAGGCCATGGGAGCGAGTACCGCAGGGCAGCCGGCAAAGCCGGCCGCCTCGCCGAAGCGTCGCGGGCTGTGCGGGTTCGGCTTTGCCGCGCCGACCGTTGCCTGAAAAGCGGCGACCGAAGTCCAGCCATGCGCTGCGAGCGCGTCCCGCTCGCGGTCGTTCGGCCGCGAGTTCGTGGATCAGGCCGGTGCGTAGCCTTCTTCCGCGAGCGCCTTCGCGAAGGCTTCGGCCGGCTGCGCCGATTCGATCCGCACCCGGTGCGCCGCGAGGTCGATCTGCGGTGTGGCCTTCGGGTCGATGCGCTTGACCGTCTCGGTCACGGTCTTGACGCAATGGCCGCATGTCATGTCGGGCAGGGTCAGTTCGATCATGGTTTGCTTCTCCTGATGGTCGGGGATGTGCATTTTCGAGCTTGCCATTGGGGCAAGGTCAAGCATCGGGACGAAAC
>CAZVNC010000466.1:0-2645 GCA_964628305.1 uncultured Ideonella sp. | reverse complement strand
CGGCTACCTCGATGCCTTCATCGAGCTGAAGATGCAGGAGGTCACGCGCTTTCGGATGGCGGCGCACCCGGTCGAGTTCGACATGTATTACGCCGCCTGAGGACAGGCCGTCGCGGGCGCCGCGACGCGATGGTTCCGCGTGCGCTTCGCGATCTGCCGGCATCGCGTGACGGCGCTGCGGGCGGTGAATTGTGCGGTCAAGGCGGCGCAGTTCCGGTCGCCCGCACCGCCGCCATACGCCACAATGCGGTCATGAAGCCGTCTGCCGCCCGCCTGCTGGCTCTGGCCATCGTTGCGTCCCCGCTGCTTGCGTCTGCGCAGGAGGGCAGCCGTCCGGTTTACCGCTGCCCGGGGACGCCGGTGCTCTACACCGACACATTGACGCCCCAGGAGGCCAAGGCCAAGGGCTGTACGGTGCTCGAAGGGGCGCCGATCTCGGTCATCGCGACGCCGCGGCCGCGTGCGGCGGCGCCGGCCCCGGCTGCAAGCCCGGCCGACGCGAAGATCGATCCTGCGGTGCAGCGCGCGCGCGACAGCGACGCCCGGCGCATCCTCGACGGCGAACTGCGCCGCGCGCAGGCCGATCTGGCGACGATGCAGAAGGAATACAACAACGGCCAGCCCGAGCGCCTTGGCAGCGAACGCAACTATCAGCGCTACCTCGATCGCGTTGCGGAGATGAAGGCGGCGATCGCGCGCAAGGAAAGCGACATCGCCGCGATTCAGCGCGAGATCGCGAAACTGCCGCCGTGAACGCAGGCGGCGAAGAGGCGGCGCGCGAGGCCGACGCGGCCGCCGCTGCGCGAACCTTCGCTGCGCTCGACCAGCTGGCGACGATGGTCGCCATCGTGCACGCCGACGGGCGCTGCGTGTTCGTGAACGCGGCGTTCGAAAGCGTGCTCGGCCTGTCGCGCCGCAGCGTGCTGCGTGCCCGGCTTTTCGAATGGTTCGCCGATTCGCGCGCGATCGCAGGCACGCTGGCCGCCGTCGCGCGCAACGAGTTCTCGACCGGCCGCTTCGACGCCTTGTTGCGCCGTCCTGCGCATGCCGAGCCGCTGCCGGTGCACGTGATCGTGAGCCAGACCGACCACGCCGGCGCGCTGGTCGTCGAACTGATCGAGATCGAGCAACAGATTCGCCTCGACCGCGAGGAGCGTGCGCACGGCCTCGCGCAGGCGAGCGGCGAGCTGATCCGCAACCTCGCGCACGAGATCAAGAACCCGCTCGGCGGCATTCGCGGCGCGGCGCAACTGCTCGGCATGGAGCTCGCCCAGCCGGCGCTCGCCGAGTACACCCAGATCATCATCCAGGAGGTGGACCGGCTGCAACTGCTCGTCGACCGGCTGCTCGCGCCGCACCGGTTGCCGCATGTCGTCACCGACGTGAACATCCACGAGGTCTGCGAACGCGTGCATGCGCTCATCAGCGCCGAGCATCCGCGCGGTCTGCGCGTCGTGCGCGACTACGACACCTCGATCCCCGAGTTTCGCGGCGATCGCGAGCAGCTCATCCAGGCCGTGCTGAACATCGCGCGCAACGCGGCGCAGGCGTTGACGGCGCGCATCGCTGCCGGCGACGCCGCGCTCGTCGTGCGCACGCGGGTCGCGCGCCAGGTGACGATCGACAAGCGGCGCTGGCGGCTGGCACTGGAATTGCATATCGAGGACAACGGGCCGGGCGTGCAAGCCGATCTGCGCGAACGCATCTTCTATCCGCTCGTCTCGGGACGCGAAGGCGGGTCGGGGCTGGGCCTGACCCTGGCGCAGACCTTCGTCCAGCAGCACGACGGCACGGTGGAGTTCGAAAGCGAGCCCGGCAGGACTCTCTTCAAGATACTCATTCCGCTGCCCTAGCCGTGCGGCCGGGGCGGCGGGCGAACGGGTGACGCGGGCGCGGTGTGCAACACTGCACCCGGCATGGGAAGGACATGAAACCAATCTGGATCGTTGACGACGACCACGCCATCCGCTTCGTGCTCGAGCGCGCGCTCGCGCGCGAAGAGCTTGCGGTGCGCAGCTTCACGAACGCGCGCGACGTGCTTGCCGCGCTCGACGACTCCGCGCCGCAGGTCCTCGTCTCCGACATCCGCATGCCGGGCGGCACGGGGCTCGATCTGCTCGCCAGGGTGAAGGCGAAGCTGCCCGGCCTGCCGGTGATCGTGATGACCGCCTACTCCGACCTCGACAGCGCCGTCTCGTCGTTCCAGGGCGGTGCCTTCGAGTACCTGCCCAAGCCGTTCGACGTGACGAAGGCGGTCGAGCTGATCCGCCGTGCGCTCGACGAAAGCCTGCGCGAGGAAGTGGCCGACGCCTCGCATGCGCAAGTGCCAGAGATGCTCGGCCAGGCACCGGCGATGCAGGAGGTGTTTCGTGCCATCGGGCGCCTCGCCCAGAGCGCGGTCACCGTCCTCATCACCGGCGAAAGCGGCTCCGGCAAGGAACTCGTCGCCCACGCGCTGCACAAGCACAGCGCGCGCGCCGGCGGGCCGTTCGTTGCGATCAACACCGCGGCGATCCCGAAGGACCTGCTCGAGAGCGAACTCTTCGGCCACGAACGCGGTGCGTTCACCGGCGCGCAGACGATGCGACGGGGCCGCTTCGAGCAGGCCGACGGCGGCACGCTGTTCCTCGACGAGATCGGCGACA
>CAZVNC010000465.1:0-2649 GCA_964628305.1 uncultured Ideonella sp. | reverse complement strand
AAATTCCCCGACGCCGCGACGATGCAAAGCATCGTCGACGTGCACTTCCCCGGCCTGAAGAAGAGCCTGCTCGGCGCCGCATTGAAGAGCTTCTACGATGTGCGCAACCTGCCGGGGCTGAAGAAGAAGCCGAGCACGTCGGAGTTGCTCGACTGGCTCAAGCTGCTGGTCGCCGAGGACATTCCGCTCGAGGCGCTGCAGAGCAAGGACGACAAGGTCAGCTTGCCGCCGCTCGTCGGCGCGCTGCTGAAAAACGAGCAGGACGTGTCGCTGTTCGAGAAGCTCGTCTTCATGCAGCGTCACAATCGATGAACGACTGCGTCGTTCATCGATTGCGGCGAATGCTGACTTCGCAGCGCGAAGTCAAGGCCCATAGGGCCGGCCGCAGCCACAAGCTGCGCGACGCAGTCGCTCATCGATTGCGGTGCAGGCTGACTTCGCGCCGCGAAGTCAAGGCCCGCAGGGCCGGCCGGAGCCGCAACCGATGAGCTGGCCTGCGCCGGTCAGGCTGGCAGGAACGCACGCAACGCTCGAACCCCTGGCACGAGAGCACGAGGCCGGCCTCGTCGAAGCGGTGCGCGACGGCGAATTGTGGAAGCTCTGGTACACCGCCATCCCGGCGCCCGAGGGCATGGGGGCCGAGATCGAACGCCGCCTCGCGCTGCAGGCCGCCGGCGCTATGCTGCCGTTCACCGTGCGCGACGCCGAAGGCCGCATCGCCGGCATGACCACCTACATGCACATCGACGCCGCGAACAAGCGCGTCGAGATCGGCTCGACCTGGTATGCGCGGCGCGTGCAGCGCACGGCGCTCAACACCGAGTGCAAGCTGATGCTGCTGCGCCATGCGTTCGAGGTGCTCGATTGCATCGCAGTCGAATTCCGTACCCACTTCTTCAACCAGCAAAGCCGGCGCGGCATCGAACGCCTGGGCGCGAAACTCGACGGCATCCTGCGCAGCCACCAGCGCGGCGCGGACGGCAGCCTGCGCGACACCTGCGTCTACAGCATCATCGCCGCCGAATGGCCGACGGTGAAGGCCCATCTCGGCTTCCAACTCGCCAGGCCGCGCTGACGCGCCCGCGCGCCGCCGGCAAGCGCCTTGTTCCCCCACCACGAAACAACCTCATGCCGGCACCCAAGAGCAAGACTTTCAGCGTCGACCATCTGTGGCAGATCGAGCGCGTGAGCGGCGCCGTCCTCTCGCCCGACGGCGCGCAGGCGGTCTGCTCGGTCGCGAGCTACTCGATGCAGGACAACAAGGGCGAGTCGAGCCTGTGGCTGCTGTCGACCTTCGGCGGCGGTCCGCGCCGCCTCACGAGTTGCGGCGAGAAAGACGGCCAGGCCGCCTGGTCGCCGAGCGGCGACGCGATCGCCTTCGTCGCCAAGCGCGAGCAGCAGGGCAAGAAGGACGACACGCCGCAGCTCTACCTGATCGCGCCGGACGGCGGCGAGGCGCGCCGGGTGAGCGACTTCGCGCCCGGCATCGACGCCTTCAAGTGGTTTCCCGACGGCCGGCGGATCGCCTTCGTCGCCTGGGTCTGGCCCGAACTGAAGGGCGCGAAGGCGCAGGCGAAGAAGTGGCGCGAGTTCAAGGACCGCAAGGAGAGCGCCTACGCGACGAGCGAGACGCTGTATCGCTTCTGGGATCACAGCCTGCCGATGGGGCGCGTCGCGCACCTGCACGTGCTCGATGTGAAGACCGGCCGCGTGAGCGATCTGTTCGAAGGCGGCAAGCACGAGCTTTCGCGCGCCGAACCGGACGCGAACTGCTTCGATATCGCACCCGACGGCCGCAGCATCGTCTTCGCGTACGACCCGTCACCGGTCAAGCAGCTCGACAACCGCTTCGCGCTCGCCGAGATCGACCTGCGCAGCGGCACGATCGCGACCGTCGCGCAGGACGCCGGCTGGGACTTCGGCAGCCCGCGCTACAGCCACGACGGGCGGCGCGTCGCGTTCGTCGCCAGCCACCAGGCCCGGCGCCACACGATGCCCACCCAGCTCGCGCTGCTCGAGCGCGGCGGGCGACGCGCGACGCCCGGCTGGCGGCTGATCGCCGCCGACTGGGATCGATCGGTCGACGCGCCGCTGCGCTGGACGGCGCAGGACGACGCCGTGCTTTTCACGGCCGAGGATCGCGGCCGCCGCCATCTGTATCGGATCGCGCTCGACGCACACGAGCCGCAGCTCATCGCACGCGGCGGCTGGGTGCAGGGCTTCGACGCCGCAAGCGACGTGATCGTGACGGTCGCCGACGCAATGCACCATCCGGCGCGCGTCCATGCGCGGCGCGCCGACAGTGACGCGCCGGCGCTGCGGCTCGAGCGCTTCAACGACGATCTGCTCGCGCCATTCCGGTTCGCCCCGGGCGAGGAGGTGGAGGTGCGCGGCGCGAATGGCGAGCCGGTGCAGATGTGGCTGACCTTCCCGCCCGGGTTCGCGAAGACGGCGAAGAAGAAGTACCCGCTGCTGCATTCGATCCACGGCGGCCCGCACGCCTGCACCGGCGACACCTTCCACTACCGCTGGAACTCGCAGGTCTTCGCCGCGCGCGGCTACGTCGTCGCCGGCGTCAACTACCACGGCTCGAGCAGCTTCGGCTTCGAGTTCCTCGACAGCATCACGCACCGCTGGGGCGAACTCGAA
>CAZVNC010000464.1:0-2662 GCA_964628305.1 uncultured Ideonella sp. | reverse complement strand
GCAGGACCTGATGCGCGAACGCGCGGCCGATCTCGGTGCGCTGCTGGAGGATCCGCAGAGCCACTTCTACGTCTGTGGCTTGAAGAGCATGGAAGAGGGCGTCGTCCTCGCGCTGCGCGACGCCGCGCAGCAGGCCGGCCTGGCATGGGACACGATCGGCCCGACGCTCAAGGCCGAGGGGCGGCTGCACCTCGAGACTTACTGAGCTTTGCTGCGCACCGCAGCGAGGATGCCGCGCAGGATCTCGATCGGCGGTGGCGGGCAGCCCGGCACGACTGCGTCGACCGGGATCACGTTGGCGACGCGCCCGCAACTGGCGTAGCTGCACGCGCCGAAGATGCCGCCATCGGCGCCGCAATCTCCGATCGCGACGACCCGCTTCGGCTCGGGCGTCGCGTCGTAGGTGCGGCGCAGCGCGGTCGCCATGTGGCGCGAGACAGGGCCGGTGACGAGCAGCATGTCGGCATGGCGCGGACTGGCGACGAAGCGGATGCCCAGGCCCTCGAGGTTGTAGTAGGGGTTGTGCAGGGCCTGGATTTCGAGCTCGCAGCCGTTGCACGAACCGGCATCGACCTGGCGGATCGCGAGCGCGCGACCGAGGATCGCGAGCAGCTCGCGCTGGATGCGTTCGGGCGAGCCGGCTTCGCCTTCACCGGCCGCCGGCACATCGGGCCGCGCTTCGGTTGCAATGCCGACGCGGGCGATCTGGCGCAGCGTTTTCCACATCAGAGGTCGTGGCCCGAATAGGCGAGGTTGAAGGACTTGTTGATGAGCGGGAAGTCGGCAACGATGTTGCCGACCGCCGCGTGCATCACGACCGGCCAGTTCTGCCACGACGGGTCGTGGCAATGGCAGCGGCGGATGCGCGACGCGGCGTCGAGTTCGAGGGCGACGAAGACCTCGCCGCGCCAGCCTTCGACCCAGCCGGCGCCGAAGGCGGCCTGGCTGGGCAGCGCGACGTCGACGCGCGCCGGGCCGTCGGGCAGCGTGCTGCACAGGCGGCGGATCAGGCGCAGCGATTCGAAGGTTTCGTCGAACCGCAGCGCGACGCGGGCCGCGACGTCGCCCGCCTGCTGCACGGCGCGCTGCACGACTAGCGTGTCGTACGGCGGCCAGGTGTGGTCGCAGCGCAGGTCGGCGGCCTGGCCGCTGGCGCGGCCGGCGAGGCCGGTGAGACCGAGCTGGCGCGCGAGTTCGGGCGTCGCGATGCCGGTGCCGATGAAGCGGTCCTGCAGCCCGGCGTGCTCGTCGAAGATGGCGCGCAGCGTGCGCAGTTCGGCCTCGACCGCATCGCACTGAACTTGCAGCGCGGCCAGCGCCTGGACGCCCGGGTCGACGCCGACGCCGCCGGGAACAACCACATCCATCGTCAGCCGGTGGCCGAAGTGCGACTGCGACGCGCGCAGCCAGTCCTCGCGCAGGCGCGAGAACTGCGCGAGGCCGAAGCCGAACGCGGCGTCGTTGCCGAGCGCGCCGAGGTCGCCGAGGTGGTTGGCGACGCGCTCGCGTTCGAGCAGCAGCGCGCGCAAGGCCGCGGCGCGCGCCGGAACCCTGCAGCCGGCCGCCGATTCCAGCGCCATGCAATAGGCCCAGCCGAACGCGACCGTCGAGTCGCCGACGACGCGCGCCGCAAGAAGGTGCGCGTCGAGCGGCGCAAGCTCGGTGAAGCGGCGCTCGACGCCCTTGTGCGTGTAGCCGAGGCGCTGCTCGAGGCGCAGCACCTTCTCGCCGACGACCGAGAACCGGAAGTGCCCCGGCTCGATCGTTCCGGCGTGTACCGGACCGACCGCGATCTCGTGCACGCCGTCGCCCTCGACGCGCACGAAATCGTAGTCGCCCGGGTCGCTCGCTTGTGCGAGGTCGGGCTCCCCGGCGTCGCGGCGCAGCGGCCGCCAGCGTGTGTCCGTGTCTGCGCCGCGCGCGTTGCGCGGCCACGCGCCGTGGTCCAGCCAGGGGCGGTGGTCCGGCGCGGCTTCTGCTTCGAAGCCGAGCAGATCGGCGCAGGCGCGCTGCATGCGCAGCGCGGCGGGAAAGTGTTTCGATACATCGGGGTAGCGCGGCGGCTCGCCGACGGGCAGCGCCAGCTCGAGCCAGGCCAGCCCGCCCTGCAGGGCATACGCGGCGCAGACGAATAGGGCGCTCGCCGTGCCGCCTTCGCCATCTCCGCGGTCGCCGCCCCAGAGCGCGACGAGCCGCCCGCCGTCGGCGGCAACCGCGGCCGCCGCCGCGTCCCACTGCGACGCATCGACCGTGCCGCGCCAGAGCGGCAGCGGCGCAGGCAACCGCTTCAGCGCGAGATCGAGACCGGGCAGCTTCATCGCCGTCAGCCTCCGCCGAGCATCCGCGCCGCCTCGCGATACCAGGCGTCGAGGTAGGGCGGGATGTAGAGGCCGAGCATCAGCGCGAGCCCGAGGTGGACGAAGACCGGCACGAGGGCCGGATGATGCGCCAGCGGGCGCACCGTCGTCTCGCCGAACACCATCGGCTGGACGCGCGCGAAGACCGCGGCGAACGCGACCGCGAGCGCGACAAGCAGCAACGGCGCCGCCCACGGCTGCTCGCGCATCGCGGTCGTGATGATCATGAACTCGCTCGCGAAGACGCCGAACGGCGGCATGCCGAGGATCGCGAGCGACCCCAGCATCAGCCCCCAGGCGACGGT
>CAZVNC010000463.1:0-2672 GCA_964628305.1 uncultured Ideonella sp. | reverse complement strand
CCGGCGCGCTCGCGGTGCTCGAGGCGCCGCGTTCGAGTGCGCACCTCGAGCAGGCACGCGCGCTTGCGAAGCAGAACCCGGCCGCGGTGGCCGGCATCGTGCGCGACTGGGTCGCGAGCGGCCAGGCGGCCTGAGATTCGCGAGCCGAGATCGCGCGATGGCCAACGAAGCACCCGCCAAGGCTGGCGCCGGCGACGAAAGCGGCGTCGAGGACGCGGCGATCCTGCTGATGTCGCTCGGCGAGGAGGAAGCCGCCGCCGTCTTCAAGCACCTCGCGCCGAAGGACGTGCAAAGGCTCGGCGAGACGATCGCCCGCCTGAAGGCGGTGCCGCGCGAGCGCGTCGATCGCGTGCTGGAGCGCTTTCGCATCCGGGCCGGCGAGCAGAGCATGCTCGTCGCCGACAACGACGAATACGTCAAGTCGGTGCTACGCAAGGCGCTCGGCGACGAGAAGGCCAATCTGCTGATCGACCGCATCCTCGAAGGCAGCGACGTGAACGGCATCGAGAGCCTGAAGTGGATGGACCCGGCCGCGGTTGCCGAGCTGCTGCGCAACGAGCACCCGCAGATCGTCGCCGCGATCCTCGTCCACCTCGACTTCGATCAGTCCGCCGCGATCCTGAAGGCGATGCCCGAGCGCCAGCGCAACGAGGCGGTGGTGCGCGTCGCGACCCTCGACGGCATCCAGCCGACCGCGCTGCGCGACCTGAACGACGTCATGGCGCGGGTGCTGGCCGGCGGCGAGCGGCTGCGCAAGACCTCGCTCGGCGGCGCGAAGACAGCGGCCGAGATCATCAACCTGATGGGCGCCAGCCTGGAGACCTCGGTGCTCGACTTCGTTCGCGACGCGGACAACGACCTCGCGCAACGCATCATGGACAACATGTTCACCTTTGACGACCTGGAGAGCATCGACGACAAGGGCATCCAGTCGCTGCTGAAGGAGATCCAGTCCGAATCGCTCGTCATCGCGCTCAAGGGCGCGACGCCGGAACTGCGCGAGAAGATCTTCCGCAACATGTCGACGCGCGCCGCCGAGACCTTGCGCGAGGACCTCGAATCGCGCGGCCCGGTACGCGTCTCGGAGGTCGAAGCCGAGCAGAAGGAGCTGCTCAAGGTCGTGCGCCGGCTCGCCGACGAAGGCCAGATCGTGATCGGCGGCGCGGGCAATGACGAATTCGTCTGACGCGCGGCGCGCCCCGCGCCAGGTGCCGCCGCCCGCCGGCGGCAGCAACAAGAGCACCGCCTACACGCGCTTCATTCCGCGCGAGGAGCTCGGCACGTTCGCGGCCTGGAACCCGGCTGCGCTGTCCGGCGCGACGCCGCCGCCGACGCCGCTGCGCCGTGCGACCGACGTCCCCGCTGCCGGCGGTGACGCAGCGAGCGCCGCCGACCTGCTGGCCGCGCAGTTGCGCGCGGCGCGCCAGTCCGGCTATCAGGACGGCTACCGCGACGGCCTCGTCGCGCTAGACGCCTTCAAGCAGAGCTACGCGAGCCAGATCACGGCTCAGCTTGGCACGCTCACCGCGGCCTACCACGCCGAGCTCGACACGCTGCGCCAGCAGCTCGCGAACGCGGTCGCCGCGACCGCCTCGAGCGTCGCGCGCCAGACGGTGCGCAGCGAACTCGCAACCCGGCCCGAGCTGATCGCGGCGGTCGCCGAAGAGGCGGTCGACACCCTGCTCGCGAGCGCGCGCCACATCACGCTGCGCGTGCATCCGGACGACGAATCGCTCGTCGCGCTCGGCGCCGGCGAGGCGCTCGCCGCGCGCGGCGCGCGCCTCGTCGCCGACGCCGCGATGCCGCGCGGCGGCTGCAGCGCCGATTCGGACATCGGCGCGGTCGACGCGACGCTCGCGACGCGCTGGGCGCGCGCCGCCGCGGCGCTCGGCTGCGAAGAACCATGGGAGGCGGACGCGCCATGAGTACGCAGATCGCGCAGGCGCAGCCACTCGCAGCGCCGGCCGACGCGCCAGCGCCGGTTGAAGGCGGCGTGCCGCAGCGGCATGCGCCGCAGGTCGAAACACTGTCGGCCGACTGGCGGCGCTTCCTCGTCGACCTGCAGGACTTCGCCGCCGAGCCGGTCGCGCTCGAATCGCAGGGCACGCTGGTGCGCGTCGCCGGCCTCGTCCTCGAGGCGGCCGGCATCCGGGTGCCGGTCGGCTCGGTGTGCGAGGTGCAGATGCCCGGCCAGCCGCCGGTGCAGGCCGAGGTGGTCGGTTTCTCCGGCGACCGCGCCTACCTGATGCCGAGCGGCGAAGTGCACGGTCTCGTCAGCGGCGCGCGCGTCGTGCCGCGCGCCTCGCCGATCGTGCCGCTCGCGCTCGGCGCGGCGCGCCACCCGTGGCGGCGGCGCGAAGACCGCACGCTGCACCTGGCGGTCGGCGACGGCCTGCTCGGCCGGGTCGTCGATTCGCAAGGCGCGCCGCTCGACCGCAAAGGGCCGCTCGCCGACGTGCACAACGAGCCGCTGGTGCGCCGGGCTATCAACGCGATGGACCGCGATCCGATCCGCGAGCCGCTCGACACCGGCGTGCGCGCGATCAACGCGATGCTCACCGTCGGCCGCGGCCAGCGCATCGGCCTCTTCGCCGGCACCGGCGTCGGCAAGTCGGTGCTGCTCGGCATGATGGCACGCTACACCGAGGCCGACGTGATCGTCGTCGGCCTGA
>CAZVNC010000462.1:0-2675 GCA_964628305.1 uncultured Ideonella sp. | reverse complement strand
GAGCACGAGCGGCGTGTGCAGATAGCGCGGCGCCGGCAACCCGAGCATGCGCTGCAGGACGATCTGGCGCGGCGTGTTGTCGGACAGGTCTTCGCCGCGCACCACGTCGGTCACGCCCTGCGCGGCGTCATCGACGACGACCGCCAATTGATACGCCCACAGCCCGTCGGCGCGGTGCAGCACGAAGTCGCCGACCGCGCGCGCCACGTCCTGATGCAGGGCCCCGAGGCGGCGGTCGACCCAGGCAATCGCTGCATCGGCATCGAGTTTCAGGCGCACCGAGCGGGCCGGCTTGTCGCCGAGTCCGCCGCGCTCGGGCCGGCAGGTTCCCGGATAGACCCACTCGTCGTGGCGCTCGTGCGGCCGGCCGGCAGCGATCAACGCCCGCGCGATGTCGCTTCGCGTGCAGCCGCACAGGTAGGCCCGGCCGCTCGCGAGCAACCTGTCCAGCGCGGTTCGATAGAGATCGCCGCGCAGCGATTGCCGCACCGGCTCTTCGTCGGGCGTCAGACCACAGGCCGCGAGCTGCGCAAGGATGAACTGGTCGGCGCCGGCCACGCAGCGCGGGGTGTCGACATCTTCGATGCGCACCAGCCAGCGGCCGCGATGCGCGCGTGCGTCGAGCCAGCTTGCAAGCGCCGCGGCGAGTGAGCCGGCATGCAGCGGCCCGGTCGGCGACGGCGCGAAGCGCCCGACGTAGTGTGCAGGCGCCGCGCCGCCGGCGACACTCATATGATGAGCCCCGCGTGCCGCTCGAGAAGCGCCTTGCGCGTGGCGGGGGCTTCGAGCTGCTCCAGCCACCAGGCGAGCGCGCGGCCCGGCGGCACGTCGCGGCCGTCATCGGTGCGCTGCACTCGCCACGCGCAGGCAAGCCGCACCCGGGTGAGTTGGCGCTGGACCGGACGCACGACGAGCAGACCGGCACGGATGTGCTCGCGCACCATCGGCTCGGCAAGGAAGCCGCAGCCCAGGCCGCGCAGTTGGGCCTCGATCTTGGCCGGCACGCTCGCCACCGTCAGCACGTCCTGGCCGGGCAGCAGGTTGAAGGTCAGCGGGGCGAGGCGGCGCGCCGAATCGGCCACCGCGATCGCCCGATGGCGCAGCAATTCGGCGTCGGACAGCGGCGCGTCCGGCGTTTTCGCCAGCGGATGATGCGGCGCCACCGCGAACACGAACTCCATCTCGCCGAGCGGCATGGAGCGCAACCCGGCCGCCGGCGACGAGCCGAGCGAGCAGCCGATCGCAAGGTCCGCCTCGCCGCTCGTCAGGGCCTCGAGCGTGCCGGCGAGCACCTCGCTGCGCAGGCGCAGGCGCGTGCCGGGCGCGTCGAGCGAATAGAACGCCTCGCACAGCTCGAACACGGTGATGCGCGAGATGACACTATCGACCGCCACCGTGAGCTGCGTCTCCCAACCCGCTGCAACGCGCTTGACGCGATTCGCGACCGCGTCCATCTCGGCCAGCAGGCGCCGTCCTTCGGTGAGCATCTCGGTGCCGGCGGCCGTCAGCCGCGCCTGGCGCGAGCTGCGATCGAAGAGCAGCACGTCGAGCGCTTCCTCGAGTTGGCGCACGCTGTAGGTCAGTGCCGAAGGCACCTTGCCGAGTTCACGCGCGGCGGCGGCAAAGCTGCCGCAGCGTGCGATCGCATCGACCATCGCGAGGGCGTCGGGGGTGAGGGCGTTGCGTGCGACGGTCATCGGGGTTTGGCGCGGATGCCGGTTCATCATATTTGAACGCCAAGGTCAACGCTCGAGGCCGATCCCGCACGGCGCGGCGCCTAAAGTCCAAGCATGAAAGGAGCGCTTCGATGATCACCTTGCGCAAGTCCGCTGAACGCGGTTATGCCGACCACGGCTGGCTCAAATCGTTTCACACGTTCTCGTTCGCCGAGTACCACGACCCGCGCTACATGGGCGTCGGCAACCTGCGCGTCATCAACGAGGATAGGGTCGCGCCCGGCACCGGTTTCGGCACCCACGGCCATCGCGACATGGAGATCGTCTCCTACGTGCTCGAAGGCGCGCTCGGACACAAGGACAGCCTCGGCCAGAGCGCGACGATCCGCCCCGGCGATGTGCAACGCATGAGCGCCGGCAGCGGCATCCGGCACAGCGAGTTCAACGTCGAGAGCGACGCCCAGACGCACTTCCTGCAGATCTGGATCCTGCCCGACGCGCTGGGCATCGACCCCGGCTACGAACAGATCCATGTCGCGGACGCTGAAAAGCGCGGACGCCTGCGCCTGATAGCGAGCCCCGACGGCAGCAACGGCTCGGTCCGGCTGCACGCCGATGCGTCGCTCTACGCCGGCCTGTTCGATGCCGGCGAGACTGCGCGCATGACGCTCGACGCGGCGCGCCACACCTACGTTCAACTGGCGCGCGGCACGCTGGCCGTGAACGGTGTCGCGCTTGCGGCGGGCGACGCCTTGCACCTGCATGGCGAGCAAGCGTTGACGCTCGAAGGCGGCGCCGATGCCGAAGTGATCGTTTTCGATCTCGCTCCCTGATACGAAATCGCGATCAAACGGATGGAATTGGACGCTCGCTCACAGCGCGTGGCTGGTTTCTAGCCGCCGCAGAACGGGCGACGGCCGGCGCGGCAAAGCCGGACCCGGGCAGGCCGCGACGCTTCGGCGAGGCGGCCGTCGCCTTAACGGGGCCGGCTGCCCTGCG
>CAZVNC010000461.1:0-2680 GCA_964628305.1 uncultured Ideonella sp. | reverse complement strand
GAAGACGCGGAACACGAACAGCATGCCGCTGCGTTCGTCGGGCAGCGTGACCTGGGTCCGGCTGAACGCGTTGGACGGCGGCAGCGCGCGGCCCTGGCGCCACAAGGCGAGCACGTTGCCGAGTTGCATGCCGTCGGTCGCACCTCGGTTGAGCGAGACGATCTGGCCCTTGCCCGCCGTCAATCCTTCGCCGTAGATCGACACGATCTGGCCTGCGATCGGCGATTGCGGCGCGTGCGGCACGTAGTTGACGAACTGGCGCGGCGGCACCGGCGCCAGGCGGTCGCCGGCGCCGATCTCGCGCCGCGCGCCGGTCACCATCAGCGTGGCTGGGATGACTTCGGTCCGGCCGCTGCCCAGATCGCGCGTCTCGCCGGGCCGCAGGTAGTCGGCGGTGCCCAGGAAGACCGCTTCGAAGCCGAGCACTTCATTCGTCGTCGGGTCGGCGAGCGGCCTGGGCTCGCGAAAGATGCGGTATTCGGTCTCGGGACCGAACCTGCCGTCGACGGCGTAGGCGAGGTTGCCGCGCGCGAGCAGCACCTGGTCCTCGGTCGTCCCAACGATGCGCGGCGCATCCTGCAGCGCGTTGGTCTCGAATATCACCGCCTCGTTCAGGAACGGTTCGATCAGGTTCATGTTGACCGACGACAGTGCATCGGCGACCGGGCTGGAGCGGACCTGGGGCGTGAGCCGGACGACCTCGACGTTCTCGCCGGCGCCGCCGCGCGACGTTCGCAGCCGTGCACGGTCGCCGATCTTCTCGAGATAAAGCACCTGCCCGGGGAAGATCAGGTGCGGATTGCGGATCTGCTCCAGGTTCATGCCCCACAGCTCAGGCCAGCGCCAGGGCTGATTCAGGTACAGACCCGAAATGTCCCACAGCGTGTCGCCCTTCTTGACGGTGTAGCTGTCGGGCGCGTTGGGCGCGAGCGCGGACAAGGGGACGCCGGCCTGCGCCACTTCCTTGGCGGTGCTGCGCTGCTGCGGCGTGACCGGGAAATTCGGCTCCGCCGCCATCGCGGACGCGACCGGAAGGCCGAGCACTGCGCCGCAGAGCGCGGCCTCGAGCAAGGTCGCGCGGACACGGAAGGCGGGGAGAAGGCTGCGGGTCATGGACTGATGTCTCCGGGCGCCCGCGCCGATTGCGCGCAACGCGATGGGGTTACCGGCGAACGCGCGTGCCGGCAGCGATTCTTCGGCGAAAATGCTCAATCACTTTAATAGATTTTGCCGCCAGGTCCTTGATATCGTAACGAAATCAAGTGTCCGGACGTGTTGCCCGCGTGCAACCCGTCACGCCGCCCGGCGGCGCCGCTTCGCCATGGCCAGACTCACCATACTTCGCTATCCCGACCCACGCCTGCACAAGATCGCGCGCCCGGTCGCCGCCGTCGATCAACGCATCCGCACCCTCGTCGACGACATGCTCGAGACCATGCGCGACGCCGATGGCGTCGGACTGGCGGCAACCCAGGTCGACGTGCACGAGCGCGTGATCGTGATCGACGTCTCCGAAGCGCGCGACGAACCGCACGTGCTGATCAACCCCGAGATCATCGCCCGCAGCGACGAGATGATGGAGGGCGACGAAGGCTGCCTGTCGGTGCCCGAGATCTACGACCAAGTCGCGCGCCACGCCCGCGTGACGGTGCGCGCGCAGGACCGCGACGGCCGCTCGCGCGAGTTCGACGCCGACGGGCTGCTCGCGCGTTGCGTGCAGCACGAAATGGATCACCTGATCGGCAAGGTGTTCGTCGAGTACCTGAGCCCGCTCAAGCGCAACCGCATCCGGACCCGCTTTCTGAAGCAGGCGCGCGAAGCCGTGCGCAGCGCCTGAGCCTGGCGCCCGCGACGCGAAGGCCGGCCGAATGAAGATTGCCTTCGCCGGAACGCCCGAATTCGCGCGCGCGGCGCTCGCCCGGCTGCACGCCGCAGGACACGAGATCGCGCTCGTTCTGACGCAGCCCGACCGCCCGGCCGGGCGCGGCATGAAGCTCGCCGCCTCGCCGGTCAAGCAGTTCGCACTCAACCACCGCCTCGCGCTGGCGCAGCCGCGCGGGCTGCGTCTGGACGGCAAGTTCGCTCAGGATGCGGCGGCGGCGCGCGACACGCTGATGCAGGCGCGGCCAGACGCGATCGTCGTCGCCGCCTACGGCCTGATCCTGCCGGCCTGGGTGCTCGAGCTGCCACGCCTCGGCTGCCTGAACATCCACGCCTCGCTGCTGCCGCGCTGGCGCGGCGCGGCGCCGATCCAGCGTGCGATCGAAGCCGGCGACGAAGAGACCGGCATCACGGTGATGCAGATGGACGCCGGGCTCGATACCGGCGACATGCTGCTCGCCGAGGCGATCGCGATCGGCCCCGACGACACCGCCGCGAGCTTGCACGACCGACTGGCCGCGCTCGGCGCGCGACTCATCGTCGAAGCCGTCGAACGGGCCGCCACGGGCAGCCTGCAACCCCGGGCCCAGCCCGAGACGGGTGCGACGTACGCGGCGAAGATCGACAAGCGCGAGGCGGCGGTCGACTGGAGCCTGCCCGCCGTGGTGCTCGAGCGCCGGCTGCGGGCATTCGACCCGTTCCCCGGCGCGAGCAGTGTGTTGAACGGCGAAGCCGTCAAGCTCTGGCGCGCAAGCGTCGTCGAGGTTGGGGGTGCGCCGGGCGAGATCCTCGCCGCGAC
>CAZVNC010000460.1:0-2688 GCA_964628305.1 uncultured Ideonella sp. | reverse complement strand
ACGCGACGCCGCGCGCGCACATGCTGGCGATGGCCGACGAGCTGTTCGGCCTGGTCAAGGCGGGCAAGATCGTCGGTGAACCCAAGCAGCGCTTCGCGCTCGCCGACGCGGCGCAAGCGCATCGCGCGCTCGAATCGCGCGCCACGGTTGGCGCGACCGTGCTCGTGCCCTGAAGCGGGAGCGGCCAGCATGGATCTGCACGCCGTCGACCGCGGACCGGACGACAACAAATACCTCGTCAGCCCGAAAGCGGCCTGGTTCGCTTTTGCGATGACGATCGCACTGATGATCTTCGACTACGTCGATCGCCAGATCATCGTCTCGCTGTTCCCGCACCTGAAGGCGGAGTGGGGACTGTCGGACAAGCAGCTCGCGGGGCTGGTCTCGATCGTCTCGATCACCGTCGCCGTGGGCGGCATCCCGATCGCGTTGATCGCCGACCGCTTCAGCCGCGTCAAGAGCATCGTCGTGATGGCGACCGCGTGGAGCCTGGCGACGATCTCGTGCATGTTCGTGCGCAGCTATCCGGCGCTGTTCGCAGCGCGTGCGGTGGTTGGTGCCGGCGAGGCGGGCTATGGCTCGGTCGGCGCCGGGCTGATCGCGAGCCACTTCCCGGCGCGCATGCGCGGCACCTTGATGGCGGGCTTCTTCGCGGCGGCGTCGTTCGGTTCGGTGCTCGGCGTGCTGCTCGGCGGCGTGATCGCCGACCGTTGGGGCTGGAAGGCGGCGTTCGGCCTGGTCGGCTTCCCCGGGCTGGTGTTCGCGCTGCTCTACCTCTTCGTGAGCGATTACAAGACGGTGGAGCTGACGCCGAAGCTCGACGCCGCGAGCCGATCGTTGGGCGGTACGATCCGCCACGTTGCGCAGGTCCTGGCGCGGTCGCGCACGATGCTGTGGGTCTGCATCGCGGCGCCGGCCCAGCTGATCGTCGTCTCGGCGGTCTGGGCCTGGCTGCCGAGCTTTCTCGTTCGCAGCCACGGCATGACGCCACAGGCGGCCGGGATCAGGGCAGCGATGGTCGTGCTCGCCGGCGCCGTCGGCAGCATTTTGTGGGGCGCCGTCGCCGACCGGATCGGGCGGCGGCGCGGTCCGGGCGCCAAGCTGCGCACCGTTGCCGTGCTGTGCCTGGCAACGATGCTGGTGATCAGCTTCGCCTTCGGTTCGCCCGCGCTCGGCATCGTGCTGTCCGATTCGGCGCAGTTCGGCTTGATCGTGCTCGGCGGCCTGATGATGGTGTGCCACGTCGGCCCGGCATCGGCCGCGGTGATCGACGTCACGCATCCGGGCGTGCGCTCCACCGGCGCGTCGGTGCTGTCGCTGTTCCAGAACCTGTTCGGGCTCGCACTCGGCCCGTTCGTCGCTGGCGCATTGTCGGATTCGCTCGGGCTGCAGGCGGCACTGACGATCACGCCGCTGGCCGGCCTGATCGCGGTGTTCGCCTTCCTGCGTGCGGCGACCACCTACGAGGTCGACGCAGCACGCGCGTCCGACCCGCTGATCATCAAGGCCGAGGCGCTGCACGCCAAGGCCTGAACCCACAACGTATCGCAGACTTCTCAGGAAAGAGCCTCATGAACGGACTGATGCAACAGCAATCGCTGCTGATCTCGAACCTGCTGGTGCACGCCGAGCGCCACCACGGCGAGCAGCAGATCGTCACGCGGCGCGTCGAAGGCGACCTGCATCGCTACACCTACAAGGACCTCGCAAGGCGCGCGCGGCAGATGGCCAATGCGCTGGCGTCGTTGGGCATCACCTTCGGCGAGCGCGTCGCGACGCTCGCGTGGAACGGCTACCGTCACATGGAGTTGTACTACGGCGCCTCGGGCTCGGGCGCGGTGCTGCACACGCTCAATCCCCGGCTGCATCCCGACCAGGTGGTGTGGATCGCCGACCACGCCGAAGACCAGGTGCTGTTCTTCGACCTGACCTTCCTGCCGCTGGTCGAGGCGGTGGCCGGGCGCGTCAAGACGATCAAGCACTTCGTCGCGATGACCGTCCGCGCGCACATGCCGGCTGCGAGCAAGCTGCCCGGCCTGCTGTGCTACGAAGAGCTGATCGACGTCGCGTCGCCCGACTACGACTGGCCGAGCCTCGACGAGAACAGCGCGTCGTCGCTGTGCTACACGTCGGGCACGACCGGCAACCCGAAGGGTGCGCTCTACAGCCACCGATCGACGCTGCTGCACACCTACGCTGCGGCGCTGCCCGACAGCCTCTGCGCATCGGCGCGCGACGTGATCCTGCCGGTCGTGCCGATGTTCCACGTCAACGCCTGGGGCCTGCCGTATGTCGGCTGCATGGTCGGCGCCAAGCTCGTCTACCCCGGGCCGGCGCTCGACGGCAAGAGCCTGCACGAGTTGTTCGAGGCCGAGGGCGTCACCGTGTCGGCCGGCGTGCCGACGGTCTGGCAGGGGCTGCTCGCGCACGTCGAGGCCAATGAGCTGAAGTTCAGCACGATGCGCCGCACGATCATCGGCGGCTCGGCGTGCCCGCCGGCGATGATGCGCGCCTTCGAGCAGAAGTACGACGTGCAGGTGCTGCACGCCTGGGGCATGACCGAGATGAGCCCGCTCGGGACGGCTTGCACCTTGAAGGCCAAGCACCTGGCGATGAGCGCCGATGAGCGCCTCGCGGTGCAGGCCAAGCAGGGCCGCGCGGTGTTCGGGGTGGACATGAAGATCGTCG
>CAZVNC010000459.1:0-2688 GCA_964628305.1 uncultured Ideonella sp. | reverse complement strand
GCGCTGCTGATCGACGCGCCGATGGCCGATCGCGTCACGGCGCAGGGTTTCGACTACGTCGGCATCAGCCTCGACGGCCTGCGCGCGACGCACGACAAGTTCCGCCGCAAGCAGGGCGCGTTCGACGCCTCGCTCGGCGCCGTGCGGCTGCTGCGCGAGCGCGGCGTGAAGGTCGGCCTGCGCTACACGATGACCGACATGAACGCGGCCGACCTGCCCGACCTGATGCAGCTGATGCACGACGAGGGCGTCGACAAGTTCTATTTCTCGCACCTCAACTATGCCGGCCGCGGCAACATCCACCGCGGCCGCGATGCGCACTTCGCGGCGACGCGCGCCGCGCTCGACCGTCTGTTCGACGCCGCGTGGCGCGCAGCGGTCGAAGGCAGGGCGCTCGAGTACGTCACCGGCAACAATGACGCCGACGGCGTCTATCTCTTGCTGTGGGTCCAGCGCCACCTGCCCCAGTGGGCGGACGCGGTGCGCGCGCGGCTCGAGGCCTGGGGCGGCAATGCGTCGGGCCTGCATGTCGCCAACATCGACAACGTCGGCCATGTCCACCCCGACACGATGTGGTGGCACCACGACCTGGGCAGCGTGCGCGAGCGGCCGTTCTCGGCCATCTGGGCCGACACCAGCGATCCGCTGATGGCCGGCTTGAAGCGCCAGCCGCGTCCCGTCACCGGCCGCTGCGGCGCCTGTGCGCACCTTGCGATCTGCGGCGGCAACACCCGCGTTCGCGCCCAGCAGGTCACGGGTGATCCGTGGGCCGAGGACCCGGGCTGCTATCTCGACGACGCCGAGATCGGTCTGACCCAAGTGCAGGCGAATGCGCCGCGTGTGACGACGACGCCGTTTCGCGAGCGCCAGCCCGTCGCACCGGTGTGACGGCGATGCGCGCGATGATCCTGCGCGCGGCGCTTGCCGCCGCGCTCGTCGGGGTTGGCCCGGACTTGGCGCTTGCGCAACTTGCGGCGACCCCGGTTGCTCCTCAGGCCGCCGCTTCGTCAGGGCAGGCCGGCGCGGCCGCGCTCTACCAGGAGCACTGCGCCGCGTGCCACGGCGCACAGCGCGTCGGCGGCATGGGGCCGGCGCTGCTGCCCGAGAGCCTCGAGCGCCTGCGCAAACCCGAGGCGGCGAAGGTGATCGCGCAGGGTCGCGTCGCAACCCAGATGCTGGGCTTCGCCGGCCAGCTCGACGCCGCGCAGATCGCGGCGATCACCGATTGGATCTACACCCCGGTCACTCCGCCGCCGAACTGGAGCGAGGCCGACATCCGCGCCTCGCACGCCCTGACACCCGGCGCCCGCGATCTGCCGGCCAAGCCGCGCTGGAGCGCGGACCCGATGAACCTGTTCGTCGTCGTCGAGGGCGGCGACCATCACGTCTCGCTCGTCGACGGCGACAAGTTCGAGGTCATCCACCGCTTCGCGTCGCGCTTCGCGCTGCACGGCGGGCCGAAGTTCACGCCCGACGGGCGCTACGTCTTCTTCGGCTCGCGCGACGGCTGGATCACGAAGTACGACCTCTGGAACTTGGCCGTCGTCGCCGAAGTGCGCGCCGGCCTGAACATGCGCAACGTCGCCGTCTCGGGTGACGGCAAGTGGGTGATGGCGGCCAACTACCTGCCGCACACGCTGGCGCTGTTCGATGCCGACCTGAATCTGCAGCGCACCTACGCCGCGGCGACGCTCGACGGCAAGGCGAGTTCGCGCGTCTCGGCGGTCTACGACGCGCAGCCGCGCAAGAGCTTCGTCGTTGCGTTGAAGGACATCCCCGAGTTGTGGGAGATCTCATACAACCCGAAGGCCGAACCGATCTACGACGGCTACGTGCACGACTACAAGATGGGCGAGGGCATCGCCAAGCCCGGCTTCCTCGGCGTGCGCCGCACACCGCTCGATGAGCCGCTGGACGACTTCTTCTTCGATCAGAGCTACGCCAATGTGCTCGGCGCGACGCGCCCGCGCAGCGACGGCGCGCCGTCGGCGCAAGTCGTCAACCTCGACGCCCGGCGTCGCATCGCGGCGCTGCCGTTGCCCGGGATGCCGCACCTCGGCTCGGGCATCACGTTCGAGCATCAGGGCCGCCCGGTGCTCGCGACGCCGAACCTGAAGAACGGCGTCGTCAGCGTGATCGACATGAAGACCTGGAAGCTGGTGCGGGACATCCCGACCCTCGGCCCCGGCTTCTTCATGCGCAGCCACGAATCGACGCCGTATGCCTGGGTCGACGCGATGATGAGCCCGACGGCGAAGAACACGCTGCTCGTGATCGACAAGCGCACCCTGGAGACGGCGGCACGCGTCTCGGTCGAACCGGGCAAGACGCTCGCGCACATCGAGTTCACGAAGGACGGCCGCTTCGCGCTCGCGAGCCTGTGGGAGCAGGACGGCGCGCTGATCGTCTACGACGCCGCGACCTTCAAGGAGGTCAAACGCCTGCCGATGAGCAAGCCGGTCGGCAAGTACAACGTGTGGAACAAGATCACGCGCAGCGAAGGGACGTCGCACTGACGACCCTGCGGATCGTCACCGCTCTTACCGATCTGCGTTGGAACGCAAGGAATCCGGTGAGCTCTCGTGATGCTTTGTGGCCCTCCGCGCAGTGCCGCTGCCGCATGCGAACGTCAGCGCATCGTGCCAGGCGCCACCCGCCAGAGGCTCATGCTGGGGTACCAGAAATCGC
>CAZVNC010000458.1:0-2689 GCA_964628305.1 uncultured Ideonella sp. | reverse complement strand
GCCACTGTCGATCGCGCGCTGCATGCGGTAGGCCTGGGCCGAGACGCGCGACTGGATCGTGCCGTCGGTGACGAGCTTGACGATGCCGCCCTCGGCATCGGTCTCGGCCATGATCTCGACCATCGCGTCGCGCATCTGGTTTGTCAGCGTCTCGACATAGAACGAGCCTGCAAGCGGGTCGACCGTCTCGGTCAACCCCATCTCCTCGATCAGGATCTGCATCGTGCGCAGCGAGATGCGCGCCGAATACTCGGTCGGGATCGTGTACGCCTCGTCGTACGAGCACAGCGCCATGGTCTGGGTTCCCGACAGCGCGCTGATCAGCGCGTAATACGCGCCGCGCACGATGTTGAGTTCGGGCTGCTCGAAGGTCAGCCCGCCGCCGCCGCCGGCGGCGATCATGCGCAGCCACATCGAGCCCGGCTTCTCGGCGCCGTACTCCTCCTTCATGATCTTCGCCCACAGCCCGCGGCCGGCGCGGAACTTCGCGACCTGCTCGAAGATGTTGCCGAAGATGTTGAAGTTGTACGACAGGCGTCCGGCGAATTCGTCCACCGGCAGGCCGCGGCGGATCACCTCGTCGGCGTAGGCCTTCGCGATGCAGAACGCATACGCCATCTCCTGCGCCGGCGTCGCCCCCGACTCGCGGATGTGATAGCCGCAGACCGACACCGGGCTGTACTTCGGCGCATGTTCGGCGCAGTACTCGATCGTGTCGCCGACGAGCCTGATCGACGGTTCGACCGGATAGATCCACGTGCCGCGGCCGATGAACTCCTTCAGGATGTCGTTCTGTGCCGTGCCGCGCAGCTCCTTCAGGTCGTAGCCGCGCTTCTCGGCCATCGCGAGGTACATCGCGATCAGGATCGCGGCCGCACCGTTGATCGTCAGCGAGACGGTGATTCTCTTCAGGTCGATGCCGTCGAACGCGATCTCGAAGTCGCGCAGCGTGTCGATCGACATGCCGACGCGCCCGACCTCGCCCTCGGCAAGCGGGTCGTCGGAGTCGAGCCCGATCTGGGTCGGCAGATCGAAGGCGACGTTGAGTCCGGTCTGGCCGTTGGCGATCAGGTACTTGAAGCGCTGATTCGTGTCCGCCGGATTGCCGAAGCCGGCGTACTGGCGCATCGTCCACGGCTGCTTGCGGTACATCTCGCGATGAATGCCGCGCGTGAACGGATAGGCGCCCGGCTCGCCGAGCATCGCAAGCCCGCCGCTCGCCTCGACGTCGGCGGCCGTGTAGAGCGGCTTGACCTCGATGCCGGATTCGTTGACGACGCGCTTCGCCGCAGGTTGGGTCAGAGATGGGCTGCGATCGTTCATTGGACGTGCTCCCGGATGTAGTCGGTGACGGCGTCGAGCTTGGAGCCGGTCGGGAAGATGCCCTTGAAGCCCAGCTCGCGCAACGCGTCGTGATCCTGCGCCGGCAGGTTGCCGCCGATCACCCACAGCTTGTCGGTCAAGCCGGCGGCTTCGAGCAGCGGTTTGAGCTTGCGGCAAAAAGGCAGGTGCGATCCGGCAAGGCTGGAGAGCGCGATGACGTCGACGTCCTCGTCGAGCGCGATGCGCGCGACCTGCTCGGGCGTCTGGCGCAGGCCGGTATAGATCACCTCGAAGCCGGCGTCCATCATCGCCCGCACGACGATCTTCGCACCCTGGTCGTGGCCGTCGAGGCCGGGCTTGGCGACCACCACCTTGATGCGCCTTTGACTCTCGTTCATATTCCGGTGCCTCCGAAGCTGCAATCCCTATCCAACACCGCGGAGTCGGCACCGCGCCGTACGCGCTCGCTTCGATCCCCGCTTCGCGGGGCCCCTCTTACGCGACTCATGCGGCCAACTCCTTGGCGATGATGAGCTTCAATATTTCGCTCGTGCCACCGCCGATCAACGTGAAGCGCACATCGCGCAGATAGCGCTGCACCGGGTACTCCATCGCGTAGCCGTAGCTCGCGAGCACGCGCGCCGCCTGGTCGCAGATGCGCGCGGCCGCTTCGGTCGCGTTCAACTTGGCCATCGCCGCCTCCTTGTGGTGCGGCCGGCCGGCGCCGTGCAGCCAGGCCGCGTACGACACGAGATGGGTCGCCGCCTCGAGTTCGGTCGCCATCTCGGCGAGCTTCATCTGGATCGCCTGGAAGCGGTTGATCGGCTTGCCGAACTGCTTGCGCTCGGCGGCGTAGCGCAGTGCATCGGCAAGCGCCGCGCGCGCGACGCCGAGCGCCATCGCGCCGGTGATGATGCGGATTTCGGCCAGCGTCTTGCGTAGGTGCGCCTCGCCGTCGCCGATCTCGCGCGACAGGCGGTGGCTGTCGGGAACGAAGCAGTCGTTGAAGGCGACTTCCGACGTCGGCAGCGCCCAGACGCCCATCTTGTGAATCTCACGCCCGATCGCGAGCCCCTTGAAATCGCGCTCGACAAGGAAGATCGTCAGCTTCTTCTCGTCGCCCGCCTTTGCGAAGACGGTGAAGAAGTCGGCCACCGGCGCCGACGTGATCCACGTCTTCTGCCCGTTCAGCAGCCAGCCGCCGTCGACCTGCTTCGCCTGCGTCGCGATGCCGTTTAGATCGGAGCCGGCATTCGGCTCGGTCATGCAGATCGCGCCGACCTTCTCGCCCTTCAACGCCGGCTTGAAGAGGCGCTCGATGATGTCGGCGTTGCCGAGCATATGCAGGAACTTGGTTCCCATCAGC
>CAZVNC010000457.1:0-2700 GCA_964628305.1 uncultured Ideonella sp. | reverse complement strand
CAACCAGTTGCTCTACGACGCGCTGCTGCTGTTGCAGCACCGGGGACAGGACGCGGCCGGCATCGTGACGATGCAGGGCAACAAGTGCTACATGCACAAGGCACGCGGCATGGTGCGCGACGTGTTTCGCACGCGCAACATGCGCGGCCTGCCGGGTGTCGTCGGCCTGGGTCAGGTGCGCTACCCGACAGCGGGAAGCACCTACAGCGAGGAAGAGGCACAACCTTTCTACGTCAACGCGCCGTTCGGCATCGTCCTCGTCCACAACGGCAACCTGATCAATGCGCATGCGCTCAAACAGGAGTTGATCGACGTCGACCGCCGCCACATCAACACCGAAAGCGACAGCGAGGTGTTGATCAACGTGCTCGCGCATGAACTCGAGATCGCTGCGCGCGACCGGCCGTTGACACCCGACGCGGTATTCGATGCGGTCGGCGCGCTGCACAGGCGGGTGCGCGGTTCGTATGCGGCGATCGCGTTGATCACCGGGCATGGGCTGCTCGCGTTTCGCGATCCGTTCGGCATCCGACCCCTTTGCTTCGGCGAGAGCGAAGGCGCCTCTGGACGCGAACTGATGGTCGCGAGCGAATCGGTTGCGCTCGAAGGAACGGGGCACAAGCTGTTGCGCGACGTCGCCCCGGGCGAGGCGATCTTCGTCGATCTTGGCGGCAGCGTTCACGCCCGCCAATGCGCCGAGCATCCGACCTTGAATCCGTGCATGTTCGAGTATGTGTATCTCGCGCGGCCGGACTCGGTGATGGACGGCGTGTCGGTCTATCAGGCCAGGCTCAACCTCGGTGAGACGCTTGCGCAGCGCGTGATCTCGACGATGCCGCCGAGCGCGATCGACGTCGTCATCCCGATCCCGGAGTCGAGCCGCCCGTCGGCAATGCAACTGGCGCAGCGGATCGGCAAGCCCTATCGCGAAGGCTTCGTCAAGAATCGCTACGTCGGGCGCACCTTCATCATGCCGGGGCAGGGCATGCGCAAGAAGTCGGTGCGCCAGAAGCTCAACGCGATCGCCACCGAATTCAAGGGCCGCAACGTGCTGCTTGTCGATGACTCGATCGTGCGCGGAACGACGAGCAAGGAGATCGTGCAGATGGCGCGCGAAGCGGGCGCGCGCAAGGTCTACATGGCGAGCGCCGCGCCGCCGGTGCGCTTTCCGAACGTCTACGGCATCGACATGCCGACCAAGGCCGAGCTGATCGCGCACAACCGTACGACCGAGGAGATCCGTCAGTTCATCGGCGCCGATGCGCTCATCTATCAGGACGTTGCCGCGCTGAAGAAGGTCGTCGCGGCGCTCAACCCGAAGCTCGACGGCTTCGAGGCATCCTGTTTCGATGGCCGCTACGTGACGGGCGATCTCACCGATGCCGATCTCGACGCGATGGCGATCGGCCGCAGTGTCGTGGCCGACGAGGATGACGACGAGCAGCCGCGCCGCGACCCGCGGCGCGTGACGGAGAAGGCGTGATGGCGGACAAGAAGCTACCCCGCGTGGAACTGCCGCCGGACGTGCGGCCGGATACGGTTGCGGTGCGATCGGGGTTGCCGCGCAGCCAGTGGGGCGAGAACTCGGAGGCGCTGTTTCTGACGAGCAGCTTCGTTCATCCGGATGCCGCAACGGCGGCCGCGCGCTTCGCCAACGAGGAAGAGGCGTTCGTCTATTCGCGCTTCTCGAATCCGACCGTGATGATGCTCGAGCGCCGGCTCGCGGCGATGGAGGGCATGCAGTCGTGCGTCGCAACGGCCAGCGGCATGGGCGCGATCACGCTGCTCGGCCTGAGCCTGCTCGAGGCCGGCGATCACGTCGTCTGCTCGCAGAGCCTCTTCGGCTCGACGATCATGCTCTTCGCGCGCGAGTTCGCCAAGTTCGGCATCGCGACGACGTTCGTCTCGCAAACCGATGTCGACGCCTGGCGCAAGGCGATCCGGCCGCAGACGAAGCTGCTCTTCGCCGAGACGCCGAGCAATCCGCTCACCGAGGTGTGCGACCTGCGCGCGTTGTCGAAGCTCGCGCGCGATTGCGGCGCCTTGTTCGTGGTCGACAACTGCTTTTGCACGCCGGCGCTGCAACGGCCGGTCGACTTCGGCGCCGACCTCGTGATTCACTCCGGCACCAAGTACCTCGACGGCCAGGGCCGTGTGATCGCGGGTGCGGTCTGCGGGTCCGAAGCGCTGATCGAGGGCAAGCTGATCCCGGTGATGCGCAGTACCGGCATCACGCTGTCGCCGTTCAATGCCTGGGTCGTGCTCAAGGGCCTCGAGACGCTGTCGATCCGCATGCGCGCGCAGTCAGAGAGTGCACTCCAGCTCGCACGCTGGCTGGAAGAGCAGGCGAGAGTCGAGCGGGTGCTGTATCCCGGCCTCGCGACGCATCCGCAACACGAACTCGCGATGGCGCAGCAGTCGGGCTGCGGTGGCGCGGTCGTTTCGTTCGTCGTTGACGGTGCGGCCCATGGCGGCGCCGACATGGCGCGGCGCAACGCGTTTCACGTCATCGACAGCACGCGGCTGTGCTCGATCACGGCCAACCTCGGCGACACCAAGACCAGCATCACACACCCTGCGAGCACGTCGCACGGTCGTCTGAGCGAAGCGCAGCGTCAAGCCGCCGGAATAACCCAGGGCATGATCCGGCTCGCCGTGGGTCTCGAAGACATCCGCGATCTGCAAGCCGATCTGCATCGC
>CAZVNC010000456.1:0-2704 GCA_964628305.1 uncultured Ideonella sp. | reverse complement strand
CGCGCCATGCAACGAACAAGGGCGCCGCAAGGCGCCCTCTGTTGCGCCGGGATGAGCCTTCCTCGGTCGCTACTCCTTGCCGCAGGCGATCTTCCACATCTTCTCGATCGCCGAATCCGGCGCGACCTTGGTCCAGGCGCCTGAGCCCTTCTCGGACGCGACGGCCGTGCCTTGCGCCATCGGCTTCGGGAAAGCCGAAATCTCCACGCCGCGCGTGCGCGGCTCCTTGCAGTCGTACTCGTCCAGCCGCTTGAGCGAGACGTACGCGGCGCCGCCGGCCGAGCCGGGCTGCTTCAGTTCCTGCAGCGACCACATCTTTGCAGTGTCGCCGGAGCGGGTGATGGTTGCCTTGTCGATGTAGATCTCGGCCTGGCCGTTGTCGCCCATCGTCACCCATTGCGCCGCCGCGCCACTGCTTGCCACGGCCAGCGCCGCCATCGTCAACCACGCCAATCGCTTCATTCGCGTCCTCGCGCTTTCTGATCCGTCGCAAACAGGGGCGCTTGCGACCACTCCTGGATGCTAGCGCCCCGGACGGCGCTGCACGACCGGGCGGGAAACTCTTGATTGCGCCCCCATTCCCGCATGGGTAAACTCAACCGACCGGTCGGTAAGGAATATGTCGCCTTGCGACGCTCCCGATTCGCCGTTCCGCAAAGCTGTCCGCGACCACAGCAGGCGCACCGCCACTCGCTCTCCGACTCATCATGGCCGACTCCCCCGACACCGACCGACTCATCCTCGTTTGCGACGAAGGCGCGGTGCGCACGCTGACGCTGAACCGGCCGCAATCGCTCAACAGCTTCACGACCGCGATGCACGCCGAGTTGCTCGCTGCGCTCGAGGCCGCCGCCGCCGACACGGGCGTGCGCTGCGTCGTCGTTACCGGCGCCGGGCGCGGCTTTTGCGCCGGGCAGGACCTGTCCGACCCGGCGGTCGCACCCGACCTCACGCCCGGGGCGAAGCAGCCCGACATCGGCGCGCTGATCGAGCGCTGCTACCGGCCGCTTGCGCTGCGCATTCGTTCGATGCCGGTCCCGGTCGTTGCCGCGGTGAACGGCGTTGCAGCCGGAGCGGGCGCGAACTTCGCTCTCGGCTGCGACATCGTGCTCGCGGCGCGCGGGGCGAGCTTCATTCAGGCCTTCTCGAAGATCGCCCTCGTCCCCGATTGCGGCGGAACTTGGCTGCTGCCGCGGCTCGTCGGCCGCGCGCGTGCACTCGGTCTGGCGATGCTCGGAGACAAGCTCGGCGCCGAAGAGGCCGAACGCAACGGCCTCATCTGGCGCTGCGTCGAGGATGCCGATCTCGCAGCCGAGGCGGCGGCGCTCGGCGCGCGGCTGGCGGCGATGCCGGTCAAGGCGCTCGCGCGAACGCGCCAGGTGATCGACGCCGCCGAGGGGCTCGACTACGCGCAGGCGCTGGCCGCCGAGGCGCGGGCCCAAAGCGAGATGGGGGGCGCCGCCGACTACCGCGAGGGCGTGGCCGCGTTCATGGCCAAGCGCAAACCACGGTTCAGCGACCGATGAGATCGCCCGTGCCCGCCACCGGCGCCGCCCTCACGCCGCAGCAGATCGCCGACGCGGTGCGCGTTGCCATGTACGCCGCCGACCGCGCGACCCGATCGCTCGGCATCACGATCGACGCCATGACGCCGGGCGCTGCTGCGTTGCGCATGACGGTGCGGCCCGACATGCTCAATGGCCTCGGCAGTTGCCACGGCGGATTCATCACGGCGCTCGCTGATTCGGCTTTCGCCTTTGCCTGCAATTCCCACAACGAACTGACCGTCGCGTCGGGCCTCGCGATCGAGCTGATGGCGCCGGCGCGCGAGGGCGATGTGCTGATCGCCGCGGCGAGCGAGGTGAGCCGCGGCGGACGGCTAGGCCTCTACGACGTCGTCGTCACGAATCAGTGCGGCGAGCGCGTCGCGCTGATGCGCGGGCGCTCCTATACCGCCCAGGGCAAGCGCACCGTCGAGTTGCCCGACACACCGATCTGAAAGCCACCGAGACCGAACCATGAAGCGCCCCTTCAAGCCCACCGAACTCGATGCCATCGAGCGCGCCAGCAAGGACGAACTGCAGGCGCTGCAACTGCAGCGCCTGCGCTGGAGCCTGCAGCACGCCTACGACAACGTGCCGCACTACCGCAAGGCGTTCGATGCCCAGGGCGTGCACCCGTCGGAGTTGAAGCAGCTCGCCGATCTGGCGAAGTTTCCGTTCACGAGCAAGAAGGAGCTGCGCGACAACTACCCGTTTGGCATGTTCGCCGTGCCGCGCGAGCGCGTGATGCGCATCCACGCGTCGTCGGGGACGACCGGCAAGCCGACCGTCGTCGGCTATACCGCGGCCGACATCGATCACTGGTCGAACCTCGTCGCACGCTCGATCCGCGCCGCCGGCGGACGGGCCGGCGACCTGGTGCACATCGCCTACGGCTACGGCCTCTTCACCGGCGGGCTTGGCGCGCACTACGGCGCCGAACGCCTCGGCTGCACTGTGATCCCGATGTCGGGCGGGCAGACCGAGAAGCAGGTGCAACTGATCAATGACTTCAAGCCCGACATCATCATGGTCACGCCGAGCTACATGCAGGTGATCGTCGAGGAGATGGCGCGCCAGGGGCTCGACCCGACCGCGTCGTCGCTGAAGGTCGGCATCTTCGGCGCCGAGCCCTGGACCGAGGCGATGCGGCGCGACATCGA
>CAZVNC010000455.1:0-2708 GCA_964628305.1 uncultured Ideonella sp. | reverse complement strand
AAGTCGCGACGCCGCTCTGGCAGGCCGACGTTGCCGAAGTCCGGACCCTGCCGCCGCCGCTGTGCGGCATCGCGACGCTCGCCGAGAACGCCGCCGGCATGCCGGTGCTCGGCGGATCGACGCTCGTGCTGCACGATGGTGCCGAAGGCATCCTGCGCGCGATCATCGGCGACATCGACCTCGCGCACGAAAGCGTCCACATGGCGTTCTACATCTGGAACGAGGGCGGCACGGCCGACGATGTCGGCGAGGCGCTGCTGCGCGCCGCCGCACGCGGCGTGCAATGCCGCGTGCTGCTCGACGCGATTGGCAGCAAGCCGTTCCTCAAGGGCCGCTGGCCGGCGCGCCTGCGCGGCGCGGGCATCCAGCTCGAGGCGGCGCTCGCCGTCGGTCTGCTCGGCCTCGTGTTTCAGCGCGCCGACCTGCGCATGCACCGCAAGATCGTCGTCGTCGACGAGCGCATCGCGTATACCGGCAGCATGAATCTCGTCGATCCGCGCTTCTTCAAGCAGGACTCGGGCGTCGGCGAATGGATCGATGCGATGGTGCGCGTTGCCGGGCCCGCGGTCGCCGGCTTGCGCGCGGTGTTTCTGTTCGACTGGAAGCTGCAGACCGGCGATCCCTACGTGCCGGCGAGCACGGCGGCGCACGCCGCGCGGCGCGCCGTCGGCGGCGAGGCACGGATCCAGGTCGTGCCCTCCGGGCCCGGCATCGAGATCGCCGCCAACCTGCGCATCCTCGTCGATGCGATCGCGGTCGCGCGCCGGCGCGTCGTGCTGACGACGCCGTATTTCGTTCCCGACCCGTCGCTTGCGCTCGCGCTGCAAAACGCGGCGATGCGCGGCGTCGAAGTGACGATCATCCTGCCCGCGGTCAACGACTCGACGCTCGTCACCTATGCCAGCCGGGCGTTCTTCGACGATCTGCTGGATGCCGGCGCCCGCGTGCTGAAGTTCGACGCCGGGCTGCTGCACACCAAGAGCGTGACGGTGGACGACGAGTTCTCGCTCTTTGGCACCGTGAACCTCGACATGCGCAGCCTGCACCTGAACTTCGAGCTGATGCTCGCCGTCTACGACGCGGACTTCAACGCGCAGCTCCTCGCGCTGCAGCGCGGCTACGAGCGCGACGCTCGGGCGCTCGACGCCGCCGCCTGGCGCGCGCGGCGGCCGCGCGAACGCATGCTCGAAGGACTGGCGTCGCTCGTCGCGCCGATGCTCTGAGGTGTTGCCTAAGTTCGCCCGGCCTTGTCGCGTTTCGAGGGCGCGCTCGCCTGGCGCGCGATGATCGCGGCGCGCAGGTCGTTGTAGCGGGCGACGAAGTTGACGAGCACGCTTGCCGTCCAGGCGAAGGTGAAGATGCCGGAGGCGGCGATCATCGACGGCACCAGCCGCCAGGCGCGGGCGACCGGCAGCGGTTGTCCGAGCGCGGTGTAGCAGTTCGCGGCGAACCAGGTCGCCTTGGCCCAGTTGTCGACGATGCCGCTCGCGACGAGCGCCCCGGACCACATCACGATCTCGGCCAGATGCATCGTCAGGAGCGCGATGACGGTCAACGCGAACAGCCAGTCCGCGCGCCACAGTGTGACGCTGCCGCGCAGCGCCTGCGAGCGCTTCAGGAACGAGCCGGTGACGAGCCGGACCCAGAACGCGTGGAACATGATGACGAGCACCAGCATCGCGCCGCCGAAGACGATGTCGGGCACCGGCAGCGCCTGCGCGAGCGCACTGTCGGCGCCGATCTCGGACTCGAGCGCGGCGACGGTGGCGCCGAGATCGGTGGGGAGCGTCGCGGTCGCCATCTCGTCAGATCCTCAGCCAGCGCGACCGGGTGCCGATCAGGCCGCTGCGCCCGTCAGGCGGCGCCGAGCCGCGCCCGATGGCGCGCAATCTGGGAGCGCACCTGCGCCGGCGCCGTGCCGCCGGCGATATCGCGCGCCGCGAGCGACCCGTGCAGCGTCAGGACATCGAACACATCGTCGCCGATCGCCGGATGCAGGCGCTGCAGCTCGGCGAGCGGCAGTTCGGACAAATCCTTGCCTTCGGCGATCGCCGACTTCACCGCGTGCGCCACCGCCTCGTGGGCGTCGCGAAACGGCAAGCCCTTCTTGACGAGATAGTCGGCGAGGTCGGTCGCCGTCGCATAGCCCTTGCGCGCGGCGCGCTCCATCGCTTCGGGCTTGACGACGATGCCGCCGACCATCTCGCAGAAGATGCGCAGCGTGTCCTTCAGCGTATCGACGCTGTCGAACAGCGGCTCCTTGTCTTCCTGGTTGTCCTTGTTGTAGGCGAGCGGTTGGCCCTTCATCAGCATCAGCAGACCCATCAGGTGGCCGGCGACGCGCCCGGTCTTGCCGCGCGCCAACTCGGGCACGTCGGGGTTCTTCTTCTGCGGCATGATCGACGAGCCGGTGCAGAACCGGTCCGCCAGTTCGATGAAGCCGAAGCTCTGGCTCGTCCACAGCACGAGTTCCTCGGATAGGCGCGAGAAATGGATCATCGCGAGGCTTGCCGCGGCGCAGAACTCGATCGCGAAGTCGCGGTCGCTCACCGCGTCGATGCTGTTCTGGCAGATACAGGGCCTGCCGGATTCGTCGACCATGCCGAGCGTGCGCGCCACCCGCACGCGCTCAAGCCCAAAGCGCGGGCCGGCAAGCCCCCCCCCGCCCAGCGGCCGGCGGGTCGTGCGGCGGCGCACAACGGCGATAC
>CAZVNC010000454.1:652-2713 GCA_964628305.1 uncultured Ideonella sp. | reverse complement strand
CTTCTTCCTCGACGAGATCGGCCAGGACTACGTGCGCACCGCGCGCGCCAAGGGCATGACCGAGCCGGTCGTCCTGCTGCGCCACGTGCTGCGCAACGCGCTGATCCCGATCCTGACGAACCTCGCGGTCGCGCTGCCCGGCATCTTCGTCGGCTCGTTCCTGATCGAGGTCTTCTTTTCGATCCCCGGCCTGGGCCGCGAGGTGCTGCTCGCGGTGAACCGCAGCGACTATCCGGTCATTCAGGCGGTGACGATCTACTTGGCGCTGATCACGATGGCGGTCAATGTAGCAACCGACGTGCTCTACACCTTCGCCGATCCGCGGGTGGTGTTGAAGTGAGCGCCGTGCTGCCTTCCCCCCTTGCCGCGACGCGGCGCGGTGCCGTCGGCGACGGCGTCTGGCGCGCCGCGTGGCGCCGGCTGCGCGGCGACCGCGTCGGCACGGTTTCGCTCGCGGTGGTCGCTGCATTCTTGCTGCTGATCCTGCTGTCGTCGCTCGGTGTCGTCGCTGCCGGCTGGCAACAGGAAGTCGCGGTTCCCAATGCGCCGCCCACGTTCATGGGGCCAAAGGCGAAGTCTGCGCAAACCGACATCGCGCAGCCGAGCGGTCCGGATGTCGATCTGTCGGCCGTCGATCCGCTGGCACCGCGCTACGACGAGTGGGAGGCGGGCGTCGCGAAGTACCGCACGACCGAAGCGCCGAAGCTGGAGGTGCTGCCAATCGGCGCCGACCGCCTTGGCCGGGACGTGCTGGCGAAGGCGGTGAAGGGCTCGCAGATCTCGATCTTCGTCGGCGTCCTCGCCGCACTGCTCGCGACGCTCATCGGCACCCTGCTCGGCGCATTCGGCGGCTTCTTCGGCGGCAAGGTCGGCGACGCGCTCGAATGGCTCTACAACGTCTTCACGTCGATCCCTGGCATCCTGCTCATCTTCGCCTTTGCCGCGGTTGCCGGGCGCGGCGTGCAAAGCGTCGTGCTGATCCTCGGCCTCACCGGCTGGACCGGCATCTACCGCCTGGTGCGGGCCGAATTCATCAAGCATTCGGTGCGCGAGTACGTGCGCGCCGCGGAGGCGATCGGCGCCGGCACGCTGTCGCGCATGTTCCGCCACATCCTGCCCAACGTCAGCCACGTGGCGCTGGTGCAGCTTTCGATCCACGTCGTCAGCTTCATCAAGGCCGAGGTGATCCTGTCCTACCTCGGGCTCGGCGTCGGCGTCGATCAGGTCTCGTGGGGCACGATGCTGGCCGAAGCGCAGGGCGAATTGATCCTCGGCCACTGGTGGCAGCTTGCCGCAGCGACCGCCTTCATGGCGGTCTTCGTCACCGCGTTCTCGCTCTTCACCGACGCGCTGCGCGACGCGCTCGATCCCAGGCTGCGGGGGTTGGAATGAGCCCGTCGCCCGGCCGCCCGAAGACGGGCCCGCTCCCCCTTGGGGGGGCCGGCGCGCAGCGCCGTTGGGGGTCGTCATGACCTTGCTCGATATCCGCGACCTGCACGTCGCCTTTCGCCTCGGCAGGCACGAGGGCGAAACCCAGCGCGTGCAGGCGGTCGGCCGTGGCGATGCTGGCGTGAGCTTCGAGGTCGCCGAGAACACGACCGTCGCGCTGGTCGGCGAGTCGGGTTCGGGCAAGAGCGTGACGGCGATGGCGATCCTCTCGCTGCTGCCGGCGAACGCCGAGCGCCGCGGGCGCATCGATTTCCTCGGCCGCGATCTGCTCGCCGCGACGCGCGCCGAATTGCAGGCGCTGCGCGGCAAGGACATCGCCTGCGTGTTCCAGGACCCGATGAGCTCGCTGAACCCGGTGTTCAGCGTCGGGCGCCAGATCTGCGAGCCGCTGCGGCGCCACCTGGGCCTGTCGACGCGGCAGGCGCTGGCGCGCGCCGAGGAACTGCTTGCCGAGGTCGGCATGCCGGAGCCGAAGCGGCGCCTTGCGTCCTATCCGCACCAGCTCTCGGGCGGCCAGCAGCAGCGCGTGATGATCGCGATGGCGCTCGCCTGCGAACCGAAGCTGCTGATCGCCGACGAGCCGACGACCGCACTCGATGCAACGATCCAGCG
>CAZVNC010000454.1:0-642 GCA_964628305.1 uncultured Ideonella sp. | reverse complement strand
CCTGAAGGCCAGGCACCGCATGAGCATGCTCTTCATCAGCCACGACCTCGGCGTGGTCGGCGAAGTGGCCGACGAGGTCGTCGTGATGCGCGAAGGGACGGTGCGCGAGCGGGGGCCGGTCGCGCGCATCTTCACGCAGCCGCAGGATGCGTATACGAAGGCGCTGCTCGCCTGCCGGCCGACGTTGGAGGACGCCGGCAGCGCGCGGCTCGCGGTGATCGCCGATCACATCGCCGGCGCCGCGCCTGCCGTTGCCGGCAAGCCGAAGGACCCGCAGGCGCCGATCGTCCTCGCCGCGCGCGCGCTGACGAAGAGCTTCTGGCTGCGCAAGGGCGTGTTCGGGCGCGCCGAGTTCAAGGCCGTCGGCCGCAACGGCGCCGGCGTGAGCTTCGAGTTGCGGCGCGGCCACACGCTCGGCGTGGTCGGCGAATCGGGATCGGGCAAGACGACGATGGGCCTCGCGCTGCTGCAACTTCACGAGCCGAACGGCGGGCCGGCGGGCGGCGAGGTGCGATTCGATGGCCAGGACCTGCTCGAGCTCGACAAGGCGCGCTGGCGGCCGATGCGCCGGCGCCACCAGATCGTGTTCCAGAACCCCGATGCCGCGCGCAACCCCCGCTTCACGATCGGCCAGACCCTCGT
>CAZVNC010000453.1:0-2715 GCA_964628305.1 uncultured Ideonella sp. | reverse complement strand
GGCGCTGTCGGCGCAGGAGCGCGCGCTGGCGCGCGAGAAGCTGCTCTACGAACAGCGGATCGATGCGCTGCAGGCGCACATCGGCCCGCTTTCGGCGCTCGCGCGCTCGCTTGCCGCGCTCGACGCCCTCGCCGCGCTCGCCGAGCGCGCCGCGACGCTCGGCTGGTGCCGGCCCGATTTCGTCGCCATGCCGTGCATCGAGATCGAAGCCGGCCGCCATCCGGTCGTCGAGCTAAGGCTGCGCGAGACGGGAGGCGGCGCCTTCATTGCGAATGACTGCCGGCTCGACGCGACGCGGCGCATGCTGATCATCACCGGGCCGAACATGGGCGGCAAATCGACCTTCATGCGCCAGGTCGCGCTGATCGCGCTGCTCGCCGCGATCGGCTCGTACGTGCCGGCGAGCGGCTGCCGGCTCGGACCGCTGGACGCGATCCACACCCGCATCGGCGCCGCCGACGACCTCGCCAACGCACAATCGACCTTCATGGTCGAGATGACCGAGGCGGCGGCGATCGTGCATGCGGCGACCGACCAGTCGCTCGTGCTGATGGACGAGATCGGGCGCGGCACCTCGACCTTCGACGGTCTCGCGCTGGCGGGTGCGATCGCGAGCCATCTGCACGACCGCAATCGCGCCTTCACGCTCTTTGCGACGCACTACTTCGAGCTGACCGCGTTTCCGCTGAAGCACGAGCGCGCACAGAACGTCCACGTCTCGGCGACCGAGACGCACGCCAGGCAGGGCGACGACATAGTCTTCCTGCACGAGATTCAGCCCGGCCCGGCGAGCCGCAGCTATGGCGTGCAGGTTGCGCGGCTCGCCGGCATGCCGGCGGGGCTCGTGCGCCAGGCGCGCGCGACGCTCGAGGCGCTCGAAGCGCAACAGCACGCGGGCGATGCGCAGATCGACCTGTTTGCCGCCGCTCCGGCCGTAGATGCGCCGACCGCGACAACCGTGACGGCGCTCGAGGCGGCGCTCGCCGCGATCGACCCCGACACGCTCGCGCCGCGCGACGCGCTCGCCGCGCTCTACCGCTTGAAGGCGCTACAGGAAGAGGGCGACAAGGCATGACCGGCCGCATCGACCTCCGGCCCGACGCCGCAGCCTCCGGCGCGATCGACCAGGCCAGTTCCGGGGCGCCGCCGACGATCGTCTTCTCGCACGCAAACGGCTTTCCGGCCGGCACCTACCGCGTGCTGTTCGACGCCTGGCGCAGCGCCGGCTACCGCGTCGTCGCGGTCGAGAAGTTCGGCCACGACCCGCGCTTTCCGGTCAGCAGCAACTGGCCGCATCTGCGCGACGAGCTGATCGACTGCATCGTCAACACCGCCGGTGCGCCATCGTTTCTCGTCGGCCACTCGCTCGGCGGCTACCTGAGCGTGCTCGCGGCGTCGCGCCGGCCGGACCTCGCACGCGGCGTGCTGCTGCTCGACTCGCCGATCCCCGGCGGCATGATTTCGCAGACGATGCGGGTCGCGAAGGCGACCGGTCTCGTCAAGCGCCTGTCGCCCGGCCACGTCTCGCGCCGCAGGCGCGAGCACTGGCCGAGCGCCGACGCCGCCTATGCGCACTTCGCCGCCAAACCGGCGTTCGCGCGCTGGCCGCCCGAGGTGCTGCGCGACTACATCGCGTCCGGCGTGCAGGCGGCCGCCGACGCGCCGGGCGGCGGCCACCGCCTCGTGTTCCGGCGCGAGATCGAAACGACGATCTACAACACCTTCGCACACCACGTGACGGCCCTGCTGCGCCGCCATCCGCTGCAGTGCCCGCTCGCCTTCGTCGGCGGCACGAACTCGACCGAGAACCGCCAGGTCGGCCTGCGCGCGACGCGCGCGTTGACGCACGGCCGCATGAGCTTCGTCGAAGGCTCGCACCTGTTTCCGTTCGAGCGGCCGCAGGAGACGACGCACCAGGTGCTGCGCTGGCTCGAGGAATTCGCCGCGCAGGCGCCGGCGCAGGTGCCGCGGCCATGAAGCGCGAAACTTCCTGGAGATCGCGATGAAACTGCCACAACGTGGCGCGCTGCTCGAGTTGCTCCAGGCCCGCTTCGAGAAGTACGGGCAACGGCACGCCGGGATCGCGTGGGCCACCGTTCGGGCCAGGCTCGACGCCAACCCTGCCGCGCTGGCGCCTCTGAAGGCGATGGAGGCGACCGGTGGCGAGCCCGACGTCGTCGGCCTGGACGGGAATTCGGGCCGCGTCAACTTCGTCGATTGCGCGCCGGAAAGCCCTGCCGGCCGCCGCAGCCTGTGTTTCGACGCCCAGGCGCTCGCAGCCCGCAAGGAACACAAGCCCAAGGGCAGCGCGCAGGAGATGGCAGGCGCGATGGGCATCGAACTGCTGACCGAAGCCCAGTACCGCGCGCTGCAGACGCTGGGCGAATTCGACCTGAAGACGTCGAGTTGGATCGCCACCCCGTCCGACGTCCGCGCGCTCGGCGGCGCGTTGTTCTGCGACCGCCGCTACGGCCGCGTGTTCGTCTATCACAACGGCGCCGAGTCGTACTACGCGGCGCGGGGGTTTCGGGGATCGCTCGTCGTTTGATGCGAGTTCGCGATCGAACGTATAGGAACGGAACTCGCTTGCTGCGCGCGGCTGAACTCCAGTCGCCGCTCTGCGGGCGACGGCCGAAGTGGCAAAGCCGGACCCGGACAGCCCGCGCCCCAGCGGAGCGGCGGCCGGCGGCGCCCGCGGCCCCCGCGGCCGCCCCC
>CAZVNC010000452.1:1130-2720 GCA_964628305.1 uncultured Ideonella sp. | reverse complement strand
CCCGCCAGCTCGTTCGTGACCGCGTTGACGCGCGATCCGCGCACGCCGACGCAGGTGCCGATCGGGTCGACGCGCCGGTCGTGCGAGACGACGGCGATCTTGGCGCGCGACCCCGGATCGCGGGCACAGCTCTTGATCTCGAGCAGACCCTGCTCGATCTCGGGCACTTCGAGCGCGAAGAGTTCGATCATGAACGTCGGCGCGCTGCGCGACAGGATGATCTGCGGTCCGCGCAGCGTTGCGTCGACTTCGAGGATGACGGCGCGCACGCGGTCGCCGGTGCGCAGGTTCTCCTTCGGGATCATCTCGCTGCGGCGCAAGCGGCCCTCGACGCGGCCCGACTCGACGATGATGTCGCCCTTGTCGAGCCGCTTGACGCTGCCGACAAAGATCTTGTCGCCGCGCGAGAGGAAATCGGTCAGCAACTGCTCGCGCTCGGCGTCGCGGATCTTCTGCAGGATCACCTGCTTGGCGGCCTGCGCGCCGATCCGCCCGATCGTCACCGACTCGATCGGCTCCTCGATGTAGTCATCGACCTCGATGTCGGCGATCTGCTCCTGCGCCTCGAACAGCAGCACTTCGGCGTCCGCGATCTGCAACCCCGCCTCGTTCGGCACGACATGCCAGCGGCGGAAGGTCTCGTAGTCCCCGGTCTCGCGATCGACCGACACGCGGACGTCGATCTCGCCGCCGTGCAACTTCTTGGTCGCGGACGCAAGCGCCGCCTCGACGGCGCCGAAGACGACTTCGCGCTCGACGCCCTTCTCGCGCGCAATCGCATCCACCAGCATCAACATTTCGCGATTCATTCTCAGCGACCTCCATCCACACCGGCTGCGCCGCCACCGGCCCGCGCAGCATCCTGCGGCGCCGCCGGCAGGAAGCGGCGGCCCTTGAAATCAAGCTCCGGAACGAGCCGGGCTTCGCGCACCTCTTCCAATCGAAAATCAAGCACCTGCACTGCCGACTCCTGCCGCGGCGGCGCGGCGGGCTTGCGCGATCGGGCGCGGTCCGCCGGCCCCGGATCGGCGTCGAGCCGCAACTGCCAGCCGTCCCCGGCGGGGTGCGGGAGCAGCGTGCCGCTGAAGCGCTTGCGGCCCTTCAGCGGTGCCTTCAACGTCAACGCAACACGCTCACCCGCAAAGCGCACGAAGTCGGCCGCCTTCTTCAACGGCCGGTCAAGCCCGGGCGAAGAAACCTCCAGCCGCGTGTATCCGTGGTTCTCGACTTCGAGTACATGCTGGAGCTGGCGCGTGACCTTCTCGCAGTCTTCGACGACGATGAACTCTCCCGCCGGGTCACCCTGTACGCGGTCGATCGTGACCCGCAGCAGCCCGCCTGCGGACATCTCGATATCCACGAGTTCGTATCCCAGACCCCGAACGGTGCCTTCGACGACGTTCTGCCACGTCATTGCCTTGTGCCGCCCTCTCTTGCCAATTTCCTGCCAACTTCCTGCCAAGCATTGCGCAAGTTCTGCCCACGGGCTGGACTTGCCGTGTTGCCACGAGGTTCGCCCGCCCAAAAAAAATGGGCTGGGAGAATCCGCCCACGCAGCTTTCTTGCGAAAGGCGCATTGTACTGCGTTGT
>CAZVNC010000452.1:0-1120 GCA_964628305.1 uncultured Ideonella sp. | reverse complement strand
CGTCGGGCGCCCCCCCACAACAAGAGGACAAGGTATTGCCGACCGGGTCAGCCGGACTGCCGAAGTGGGCGCTGCAGCGATCACCACGCGAATGCAAAACCCAAGGCCAGGGCGTTGGGCGGCGCATCGCGGGCGCAGCACAGGGCGCATGCCAGAATCCAGCATTCTCGTCTTCAGTCACAACGGAGAAAGCATGGGATTCCTGGCCGGAAAGCGACTTCTGATCACGGGCGTACTGTCCAACCGCTCCATCGCCTACGGCATCGCGCGCGCCTGTCATCGCGAAGGCGCCGAACTCGCTTTCAGCTACCAGGGCGAGCGGTTTCGGGAGCGCATCGAGGGCTTCGCACGCGAGTTCGGCTCCGAACTGACTTTCGACTGCGATGTCTCAGATGATGAGCAGATCGCCCGCCTGTTCGAGCAACTCGGCGCCGCTTGGCCCGAGTTCGACGGTCTCGTCCACGCGATCGGCTTTGCGCCGAAGGAGGCGATTTCGGGCAGCTTCCTGGACGGCCTGTCGCGCGAGGCGTTTCGCGTTGCGCACGACATTTCGAGCTACAGCTTCCCCGCGCTCGCGAAGGCTGCCGCCCCGCGCCTGCGCAGCGGCAGCGCGCTCTTGACTTTGAGCTATCTCGGCAGCGTGCGCAGCGTTCCCCACTACAACACGATGGGGCTGGCCAAGGCATCGCTCGAGGCCAGCGTGCGCTACCTTGCGGTGAGCCTGGGCGAGCGCGGGGTGCGAGTGAACGGCATATCCGCCGGCCCGATCAAGACGCTGGCGGCGACCGGCATCAAGGACTTCGGCCGCATCCTCGACATCGTCGAGCGCAACGCCCCGCTGCGCCGCAACGTCACGATCGAGGAAGTCGGCAACGTCGCCGCGTTTCTGCTGTCGGACCTGGCCGCCGGCGTGACGGCCGAAATCACCTACGTCGACGGCGGATTCAGCCAGGTGATGGGCGGCGCCAACTGACGTTTCGCCCGCGCGCGGTACCGGCAGGAACCCCGGCCGCACGAGAGCCCGAAGCTCTGTAGCCTGCGAAGAGTCGACTTGCTCGCGCACGCAAGGTAGCGCGCCGCGCAAAGAAAAACCCGCTGCAAATCATCGATCTGCAGCGGG
>CAZVNC010000451.1:2469-2724 GCA_964628305.1 uncultured Ideonella sp. | reverse complement strand
AGAGATCGAAAAGCACTTCGGCTGCAGGCCCGGCTACCTCGGCCCGATCGGCACCCGCAAACCGGTCAAGATCGTCGCCGACCGCACGGTGGCGGCGATGAGCGATTTCGTCTGCGGCGCGAACGAGGCGGACGCCCACCTGACCGGCGTGAACTGGGGGCGCGACGCTTCAGAACCCGATCTCGTGGCCGATATCCGCAATGTCGTCGAAGGCGACCCGTCGCCCGACGGCAAGGGGCTGCTCGCGATCCAGCG
>CAZVNC010000451.1:0-2459 GCA_964628305.1 uncultured Ideonella sp. | reverse complement strand
CACGTGTTCTACCTCGGCACCAAGTACTCGCAGGCGATGAACGCCACCTACCTCGACGAGAACGGCAAACCGCAGTTGATGGAAATGGGCTGCTACGGGATCGGCATCACGCGTCTGCTCGGCGCCGCGATCGAGCAGAACCACGACGAACGCGGCATCGTCTGGCCCGACTCGATGGCGCCGTTCACCGTCGTCCTGTGCCCGATCGGCTACGACCGCTCAGCCGACGTGAAAGCGGCCGCCGATGCATTGCACGACGAACTCGAGGCCGCCGGCATCGACGTCATGCTCGACGATCGCGGCGAGCGCCCGGGGGCGATGTTCGCCGACTGGGAGTTGATCGGCATCCCGCATCGGGTCGTGATCTCCGATCGCGGCTTGAAGGACGGGCAGCTCGAGGTCCAAGGCCGTCGCGATGCTGCCGCGACGCGTGTCGCACGCGCTGAAGTGGCTGGCTTCGTGAAGGCCAGACTCGCACGATGATCGCCCGCCGCGGCCTGCTCGCACTCGGCCTGCTGCCGATCCTGCCCAGGCCTGCGCACGCGGGCGGCCAGATCGAGGAGCCGCTGGCCGACCCGGTAGGCTCCGCGCTGTCGGGGGCGATCGCCAACGACGCGCCGCCGCGGCCGGTGTTCGACACGATCGAAGACCGCCTTGCCTACCTCGGGTGGCTCGGCGCCGCGAGCGAGCAGCTCAAGCGCCGCGAAGCCGAGCATCAGACCCGGGTCGAGTTCCTGGAGACGCTGTGGTACGAAACCAAGCGCGCCGGGCTCGAGCCGTCGCTCGTGCTCGGTCTGGTGCAGGTCGAGAGCGGCTTTCGCAAGTACGTCGTCTCGAGTGCCGGCGCCCGCGGCTACATGCAGGTGATGCCGTTCTGGGCCCGCCTGATCGGCGACGGCAACGCCAGCCGGCTTTTTCACATGCAGACGAATCTGCGCTTCGGCTGCGTGATCCTGCGCCACTATCTCGATGTCGAGCGTGGCGACCTGTTCATGGCGCTCGGCCGCTACAACGGCAGCCGCGGCCGCAGTGTCTATCCCGACGCCGTGTTCGCCGCGCGCAGGCGCTGGGAGATCGACGTCAAGCGGTTCGGCTGAGTTTGTGCCGGGCCGCCACGGCGGCGCGACGGCTCAAGCCTGGAGCAGCGTCTGCAGTTCGCCGGCCTGGTACATCTCCATCAGGATGTCCGAGCCGCCGACGAATTCGCCCCGCACATAAAGCTGCGGAATCGTCGGCCAGTTGGAGTATTCCTTGATGCCCTGGCGGATCTCCTCGTCCTCGAGGACGTTGACGGTGAAGCACTCGTTTACGTTGCACGCCTTCAGGATCTGCACCGAGCGGCCCGAGAAGCCGCATTGCGGGAAGTCCGCCGTGCCCTTCATGAAGAGGACGACGGGATGCGACTTGACGATCTCGTCGATGCGCTTGTGCACGTCGGACATGGAATCTGTGCTCATGGTCGGGGCCCCGGGCGGAGCGGGAATAGGGAATCGGTGGCTAGTTTATACGGCAATCGCCAAACGCCGGGTTGCCTGCCTGGCAAGCCCTTGCCGGCCGACGCCGAATCTGCGCCCGCGTCAGAACGAATACGACACGCCCAGTTGTAGGATCGGCGACAGGCGAATGTCGCGCAGTGTCTCCTCCAGGCTCGGGCCGCCCGCGCCCAGAGCGCGGCCGAAGCCGATGGCGGCTCCCGGGCGCAGCGCCATCAGGCCCAGGTCGGCGCTGAAGCCCCATCCGCTCTTGACCGACGAGCCGCTGTACCCGATGCCGAGGTAGGGCACGGCACCGCCGTCCGAAGCGTCGGGCGATTGCAGGGCCGGGCTGCTCAAAAGACTGAAGCGGTGCGCTTCGACGATGAAGGCGCTTGCGCCCGGTACGACCAGCGCCGGCCCGCCCCACGATCCAAGGCGCGAGCCGAGGAAGACGCCGCTCGTGACGCGAAACCCGGACGCCTCGCCAGCCAGCGGCGCGGAGCGCGCGAAGTAGTAGTCGCCGAGCACGCTTGCCGCGCTGAGCCGCGAGGAGTCGGCGCCGACGCCGGGGTCGAGCGGACCAGCCGACACGCTCATGCCAAGCCGGATCCGGCCCTGGAATTGCGGCATCTCCAGGCCGTCGGCGTCCACCGTTTGCGCTGTGGCCGCGGTTGCGAAGCTCAATGCACCGACCATCAACCAGGCTGTGTTGCGCATGACGACCTCCGGCAATGGCAACGCTTTCGCGTCGGGAAGCTCTCGGGCTCACGACGAGCCTTCGGCGCATCGTAAAACCTTCGCGCCAGATTGGCGAGCCGAAATGGCGGCCGATGTGCTCGCAGTTGCGGCTTTCGGGGTTTTGCCACATCCGTCTCGTCACCCTCCTTGCAGGACCTTACGCACCGGAACTCCAGCATCCGGCGGTACAACGCGGGCGCCCGCCGAGGTCGGTTCGGGTCTCGATCGCACCGAAGCCGGCGTTGC
>CAZVNC010000450.1:0-2732 GCA_964628305.1 uncultured Ideonella sp. | reverse complement strand
ACCATCTGCAGCACGGCGTGCTCGCCGCTGACCGCGAGGTTGTCGATCACGATGTCGTTGTACGGTCGGCGGCCGAGCGTCGTCTTGTCCTTCGTGATCTGCACTTCCTTGATCACGACCCCGTCGAGCGATACGACCAGCTTGCCCATACTTGTCCCCTGTTTTTCAGCGTCTGAACGGCCACCATGAGCGCGGCGCCGGCGCTGCGCTTCCGCCGCCCGCAACGCGCGCCAGAATGACCGCGATGTTATCTTTTCCGCCCGCGTCGTTGGCGGCGTCGATCAGCGCCGCGCCCGCTTCGGCGAGCGATTCGTGCGATTGCAGCAGTTGCGTCATCGTCTCGTCGTCGAGCATGTCGGACAGGCCGTCCGAGCACAAGACGTAGATGTCGCCCGGCATCACTTCGTGCACGTGGGTCTCGAGCAGCACCGTGTCTTCGACGCCGACGGCGCGCGTGACGAGGTTCTTGTTGGCCGAGAAAGCGGCCTGCTCGGGCGTGATCAGGCCGGCGTCGATCTGCTCCTGCAGCAGCGAGTGGTCGTGCGTGATCTGCGTCATCCGCCCGCCGCGCAGCCGGTAGGCGCGCGAGTCGCCGATGTGGCCGAGCAGCAGCCGGCCCTGGCGGAACACGCCGAGCACGAGCGTCGTGCCCATGCCGGCGTATTGCGGGTTCGAGTTGGCGGCGTTGAAGATCGCGCGGTTCGCGTTGTCGACGCAGATGTCCATCGCGCGCTTCACCTCGGCGTCGCTCGCCTGGTCGGTCGCTTCCAGCAGCCAGCGGCCGAGTTCGGTCTTGATGAACGAGGTGACCATGCTGCTGGCCACCTCGCCGGCGTTGTAGCCGCCCATGCCGTCGGCGAGCGCGACGAGTTTGGCGTCTTCGTCGAGCGCGACCGCGTCCTCGTTGTTGTTGCGCTCACGCCCGGTGTCGGTGGCGCTGAAGAATTCGAGGGGCATGGGCAAGCGAAGAGCGGCTGACGCTGGCGCGAATTGTGCCTTGGATCGGTGCGTGAAAACCGCACGTTTGCGAGCGGTTGGCGCGCATCGAAAGGCCTACGGCGCCCCCGATCCGGCGCCGATCTGGCGCAGCGCGCGCGCCACCGTCGCGCCGTCCTGCGGGCGCGAGGCCGGGTCCTTGGCGAGCAGCCGGGCGACGAGCGCGGCGAGCGCGGCGGGCAGTTCCGGGCGCGCGCCGCGCAGGTCGGGCGGCGGATCGTTGACGACCTGGCGCATCAGCGCGCCGAGCGCGGCGGCTTCGAACGGCGGCCGTCCGCACAGCAGTTGAAACAGCAGCACGCCGAGCGAATACAGATCGCTGCGATGATCGGCGCGCGCGCCGACGAGCGATTCGGGCGCCATGCATTCGGGCGTGCCGAGCAGCATGCCGGTGCGGGTGTGGCTCGCGTCGCCGATGCGCGCGATGCCGAAGTCGGTCACGCCGATGCGGCCGGATGCGGCCTCGATCAGCACGTTGGCGGCCTTCACGTCGCGGTGGACGACGCCTTGCGCGTGCGCGTAGCCAAGCGCGTCGGCGATTCGGGCAGCGATCTGCAGCGTCTGCAGGACGGGCAGCAGATGAGCCGGCGCGACATGGCGGCGCAGGTCGTGGCCGGCGACGAGTTCCATCGCGAGAAAGGCAACGCCGCCCTCTTCGCCAGCGTCGAGCACGGCAACGATGGCGGGGTGGCGCAGGCGGCGCGCGGCCTCGGCTTCGCGCAGGAAGCGTCGGCGCGCGTCGCCGATGGCGTCGGCGTCGAACTCGCGACTCAGCGCGAGCGTCTTCAGCGCGACCTGCCGGCCGCTGCGCGATTCGCGCGCCCGGTAGACGACGCTCGTCGCGCCGCGCCCGATCTCGGCTTCGATCTCGTAGCGGCCGATGCCGGTCGCGGCGGGCATGCGCCTGGGCGCCCGGAGACGACCGGCCGCTCGCCTACAGCCGCGCCTTCAGCAGCTTGCCCATCTCGGACGGGTCGCGGGTCACGGTGAAGCCGCAGGCCTGCATGATCTCGAGCTTGGCGTCCGCGGTGTCGGCGCCGCCGCTGATCAGCGCGCCGGCGTGCCCCATGCGTTTGCCGGCCGGCGCGGTGACGCCGGCGATGAAGCCGACGATCGGCTTCTTCATGTTGGCCTTGCACCAGCGCGCGGCGTCGGCCTCGTCGGGGCCGCCGATCTCGCCGATCATGATCACCGCGTCGGTGTCGGGATCTTCGTTGAACAGGCGCATCACGTCGATGTGCTTCAGGCCGTTGATCGGGTCGCCGCCGATGCCCACCGCGCTGCTCTGGCCGATGCCGAGCTCGGTGAGCTGCGCCACCGCCTCGTAGGTGAGCGTGCCCGAGCGGCTGACCACGCCGACGCGGCCGGCCTTGTGGATGTGGCCCGGCATGATGCCGATCTTGATCTCGTCGGGCGTGATCGTGCCCGGGCAGTTGGGGCCGAGCAGCAAGGTGCGCTTGCCCCCCGCGGCCTCCTTGGCCAGCATCTTGTTGCGCACTTCGAGCATGTCGCGGATCGGGATGCCTTCGGTGATGCAGATCGCCAGGTCCAGGTCGGCCTCGACCGCTTCCCAGATCGCCGCCGCGGCCCCGGGCGGCGGCACGTAGATCACGCTGACCGTGGCGCCGGTCTGCGCCTTGGCGTCCTTGACGCTGGCGTAGATCGGGATGCCTTCGAAATCCTCGCCGGCCTTCTTCGGGTTGACGCCGGCGACGAAGCAGTTCTTGCCGTTGGCG
>CAZVNC010000449.1:0-2735 GCA_964628305.1 uncultured Ideonella sp. | reverse complement strand
CAGCGACAGGCCGGCCAGCGATTCCTCGAGCGCGCACAGCGCGCCGATCTCGTAGATCGCGCCCAACGGTCCGCCGCCCGCGAGGGCGAGGCCGATGCGTGAAGACCTGCCGCCGGAGGGCCGTTCGTCATCCCCGCCCTTGGGCGAACGCTGCGCAGCAGCGGATCGCCCGCCGCCCGCCTGCGCCAAGGCGACGCGCGGCGATCTGCCGGCAGCGGGCGGCTTTGCGGCGCCGCTCGCGCGTGAGGATCCCGACGCGCCGGCGCGCCGCTTGCGAGCCTCGCGCGCCACGTCAGGCGGCTGGCTTGGCAGCCTTCTTCTTCGCCGCGGACTTCTTGGCCGGAACCTTCTTCGCTGCCGACTTCTTCGTCGCCGCCGCCTTCTTCGTCGCCGCCGCCTTCTTCGCCGCTGGCGCGCCGGAGAGCTTGGCGACGTTCGCGCTGAGCACGTCGATGCGCGCCATCAGCGCATCGACGTCCTTTGCCGACGGCACACCGAGGCGGTTCAGCGCCTTCGCGACGCGCTCCTCGAAGATCGTCTCGAGCTTGTCCCAGTGCTGCGTCGCCTTGCCCGAGATGCCGCCCGCCATGTTCGTCATCCGGCTCGTCACCTCGGTGATCCTGTCCTCGGCCGCGGACTGCGTCTTGCGCTGCAGCGAGACGCCATCCTTCACCAGCGCGTCGAACACCTTGCCGCCCTCGGCCTGCGCCTTGGAGAACGCGCCCAACCCGGCAAGCCAGATCTGCTGTGCCGAATCCCTGACCGCGTTGGCGAGCGGGTTGTCGAGCAGGCCCGACGGGCCGGCAGCCTGCCGCGCGCTCAGAGCCTCGAGTTTCTTGACCATGGTGTATGCGCCTTTGCGTGTTGTCGCTGCTCCCCGGTGGAGCGGTGAACCAGGATTCACTATAAGCACTCGGCGTGGAGAGGGACGCCTAATCCGACGCCTTGCAGCCTTGGCTTCAGCCGAGTTCGCGGCCGAAGAAGCGCAGCGTGCGGTCCCACGCGATGCGCGCCCAGACGCGGTCGAACTGGGTGTTCGGGATGCGTCCGCGGCCGACGGCGGTCTCGTTGGCGAAGCCGTGATGCGCGAGATAGCGATGGCCCTGGTAGGCGACGCCGGCGGCGGCGAGCTTCTCCTCGAGCGCATCGACGCCCGCGATCGGGAAGAACGCGTCCTGCGTTCCCCAATGCGCGAGCACCGGCACCTTGATCTTCGAAGCGTCGATGTACTCGAGCGGCGGCATGCCGTACCAGGCAACGCCGGCGTCGGCCTCGGGCGCGTTCGCGAGCGCGAGCCAGGTCAGTGCGCCGCCCATGCAAAAGCCGGTCACCGCGACCTTCGCGCCGTCCTTCGCTCCCTTCGCCTTGAGGAATTGCACCGCGCCGCGCACGTCCTGCGAGGCGGCGTCGCCGAAGTCCAGCCCCGTCATCAGGTGATTCGCCTCCTCTTCCTCGACAGTCGCCTTGCCCCGGTACAGGTCGGGCACGAGGGCCGCGAAGCCGGCGTCGGCGAGCCGGTTCGCGACGCCGCGGATCTGATCGTTCAGGCCCCACCACTCCTGGATCACGACCACGCCCGGGCCGCTGCCCGCAGCGGGCTCGGCCAGGTAGCCGTTCACCGTCTTGCCATCGGGGCGCTTGAATTCGACCATCGTTCCCATTCGATGCTCCTTGCTGAAGTCGTCGGTCGCCGCGCGTTGCTGCGGCCATGCGTCAAGCAGGTCAAGTAGAAGGCATCGCCGGCCGCTGCGTCAAACCGAGGGGCATTCAGGCCCCGCGCAGCGTCGGCCGGTCGGGCGCGAGGGCGTCGGCCTGCACGCCGTGCGCGCGCAAATCGTCCGGCAGCGCCTTGCGCTGCGCCAGCGCGCTCGCGGCGCGCGCCATGGCGGGCGCGGTCTGGATGCCGTAGCCGCCCTGGCCGACGAGCCAGAAGAAACCGGCGGCCGACGGATCGAAGCCGACGACCGGGGACTTGTCGGCAACGAAGCTGCGCAGCCCGGCCCAGCGGCTGCGCACGCGGCCGACGGCGTGGCCGGTGGCGGTCTCGAAGCGGTCGACTGCGACCGCGATGTCGAGTTCCTCCGGCTGGGCATCGCACGGCGCGCAGGGCGTCTCGTCGGCCGGCGACAGCAGCAACAACCCGGCGTCGGGCTTGAAGTAGAACGTCTCGCCGACGTGAATCGCCGCCGGCCAATGGCGGGCCGGCGCGCCGCCCGGCGCGTCGATCAGCAGCGCGGTGCGGCGCTTCGGGACGAGGCCGACCGGCGCCGCGCCGGCGAGCCTGGCGATCTCGTCGCCCCAGGCGCCGGCCGCATTGATCACGACCGGCGCACGCAGCGTCGCGCCCGGCGTGACAACGCACCAGTCCCCGCCTTCGCGCGCCAGCGCCGAGACCGGGCTGTCGTAGGCGAAGCGCACGCCGTTCTTGCGGCAGATCGCGGCAAAGCCCTGCAGCACGGCCGCGACGTCGATGTCGAACGACTCCGGCTCGAGCAGCGCGCTGCCGACATAGCCCGGCTTGAAGGCCGGGATCAGCGCGCGCGTCTGCGCCTCGTCGAGCCGGGCCGGTGTGAACTCCGCGGCGAGCGTCGCCGCGAAGGCATCGAGCGCCGCCGCCTCGTGAGGCCCGGCGAAGTAGAGCGTGCCGCGCGGCGCGACGAGCGCATGCGCGCTGAATCCGTCCGGCGGCCGCAGGTAAAAGCGCTTGCTCGCGCGCGTCAGCGCGCGGATCGTCG
>CAZVNC010000448.1:0-2737 GCA_964628305.1 uncultured Ideonella sp. | reverse complement strand
CACTACCGCAGCGTGTTTCACGCCGACCGGGTCTGCTACGACGCCGCCTGGCGCGGGATGCAGGCGCACACCACGGTCTGGGTGAGCCCGGAGGACGACATCGAGCTGCGCCAGATCGAGTTGCACAACCTGAGCGACCGCACGCTGGACATCGAGCTGATCTCGGCATTCGAGGTCACGCTCTCGGAGGCGCGCGCCGATGCGGCCCACCCGGCATTCGCCAATCTCTTCGTGCGCGCCCAGTGGCATGCCGGGCAGCAGGCGCTGGTGTTCACGCGCGTGCCGCGCCTGCCCGCAGAGCGCGCGCTGCAGGCCGCACATTTCCTCGCCGAGAGCGACCCGCAGGTGCTCGGCGTGCGCGTCCAGACCGACCGCCAGCGCTGGCTCGGTCGCAACCGCGCGCCGAGCCAGCCCCTGGCGTCGTTCGACGAGCTGCCTGCCGAACCGGCGACCGGCGAGGCCGCGACGCTCGTCACCGGCCTCGATCCGGTGAGCGCGCTCGCGGTCAGGCTGCGCATCGCGCCGCAGGGCAAGGCGCAGTTGACCTTCGCGACCGCGGTGTCCGACGATTCCGGCGTACTGCGCGCGGTGATCGACAAGTACCGCCAATCGACGCATGTCCAGCGCGCCTCGCTGATGTCGGCCACGCTCAGCGGCATCCGCCTGCGCGCGCTGCGCATGAGCGCCGAGAACTTCGCCGCGATTCAACTGCTGACCACCTTGCTGGTGTTGAGCGTGACGCGGCCCGAGCTTGCCGCTTCGGTGACGGAGGTCGCCGCGGGCGGGGTCTGCGACCGGCGCCTGTTGTGGCGCCTGGGCATCTCGGGCGACCGGCCCGTGATCCTGGCCTCGGCCAGTACGATGCACGATGTCGGGCTGTTGCGCACGCTGGTGCAGGCCTTGCGCCTGTGGTCCTGGGGCGGTATCGCCTGCGATCTTGTGATCGTCAACGCCGAGCCCACCTCGTACCACATGGCGCTCCAGGGCGAGATTGCGGCGCTGTGCGATCGCTACGCCGCCGACAGTGCCGCCGCGGGCGAACCGGGCGCCGCCGGGCTGCACCATTTGCGCGCCGACGAGCTCTCGGGCGACGAGCTGAGCACGCTGCAGTGTCTTGCGCGGGTGCGCCTGAACGCGGACGGCAGGCCGCTGCGGCACCATGTGCAATCGTTGATCGAACTGCACGAGCGGGACTTCGAGCAGCGCCACGACGGCGCCAGCACGCCGGTTGCACTCGTCGCGGGATCGGACACTCCCGCCGCGCTGCCGCGCGGCGAGTTCGTGCCGCCATCGGGCGAGTTCGCGTTCGACGTCGGCCCCGGGTCGCGCCCGACACGGCCGTGGATCAACGTGCTCGCCAATCCCGGGTTCGGCGCGCAGTTGTCGGAGTCCGGTGCCGGCTACAGCTGGGCCGTCAACAGCCGCATGATGCAACTCACGCCGTGGTCGAACGACCCGGTGGCGGACCCGCCGGCCGAGTGGTTCTTGCTGCAGGATCGGGCGACGCGCCAGACCTGGAGCGTGGCGGCGAGCGCCTGGGGCGCCGACGGCATCACCTACCGCGTCGCGCATGGCCAGGGCGAGAGCATCATCAGCCACCGCCGCGGCAATGCGCAGGTCACGGTTTCGTGGTGCGTCGATCCGGACACCGCGGTAAAGCAGGTGCGATTGCGCATCACCAACCTCGGCACGCCGACGCTGCATCTGCGCCTCGCAGCCATCGCGGAGTGGCAGATGGGCGCCGATCGCGGAGATCGCGCGACGACTCGCACGGCGCTGTTGCGCCAGCGCTTGCCCGACGCGCATGGGGCGGGCGCCGATCCTCGCCGCGCCGTCACCGCCTTGCTGTGCACGCAGCGCGACCGCTCGACCGGCTTTGGCGACAGCACCGCCTTCCTGGCGCTCGCCGGCCCTGCGGGCGGCAGCGATGACTGGACCTGCGACCGCCGCGAATGTTTCGACGCCCGCGGCCGTCTCGTGCTGCCCGACCACTTCGGCCAGCGCGGCGGCGCCGGGCTCGACCCCTGCGCGGCGCTCTCGACCCACACCGTGATCGCGAGCGGCGAAACGGCCGAGCGCGTCTTCCTGCTCGGTCATGGCGCGACGAGCGAGGCCGCGCGACGCCTGGCGACGACGGCGGCCGGGGTGCCCGCGCAGTCGCGCATCGAGCGCGCGCGCAGCCAGTGGGATCGGTTGCTGGGCGCGGTGACGGTGGCGACGCCTGACCCGCTGTTCGACGCGATGGTCAACCGCTGGCTGCTGTACCAGGCCATCGCGTGCCGAATGTGGGCCAAGGCCGGCTTCTACCAGGCGGGCGGCGCGACCGGCTTTCGCGACCAGCTGCAAGATGCGCTCGCGCTTGCCTGGGCCGCTCCGCACATGCTGCGCGAGCAGATCCTGCTGTGCGCGTCGCGCCAGTTCGCAGAGGGCGACGTGCAGCACTGGTGGCACGCGCCGACCGGCGCCGGCGTGCGCACGCATTTCTCAGACGACCTGCTCTGGCTGGCCCACGCCTGCGTGCACTACCTGCGCGCCACCGGCGACGCGACCGTGCTCGACGAGCGGGTGGCGTTCATCGAGGGGGCCGCGATCCCCGAGGGCGCCGAGGACGCCTACTACACACCCACCATCAGCGCCGAGCAGGCCTCGGTCTACGAGCATGCGGCGCGTGCCATCGATCGCAGCCTGGCGGTCGGCACGCACGGCCTGCCCCTGATGGGCAGCGGCGACTGGAACG
>CAZVNC010000447.1:0-2762 GCA_964628305.1 uncultured Ideonella sp. | reverse complement strand
CGGCAAGAACGTGCACCTGTCGGGCGGCGTCGGCATCGGCGGCGTGCTCGAGCCGCTGCAGGCGAACCCAACGATCATCGAGGACAACTGCTTCATCGGCGCGCGCTCCGAGGTCGTCGAGGGCGTGATCGTCGAGGAGAACTCGGTCCTCGCGATGGGCGTCTACCTCGGCCAGAGCACCAAGATCTACGACCGTGCGACCGGCGAGGTGAGCTACGGGCGCGTTCCAGCCGGCTCGGTCGTCGTCAGCGGCAACCTGCCGAGCGCCGACGGCACGCACAGCCTCTATTGCGCCGTGATCGTGAAACGGGTCGACGCCCAGACGCGGGCCAAGACGAGCATCAACGAACTCCTGCGGGCCTGATAAACATGGCGATCTCGGACAACATTCGGATGAGCAGCGGCAACATGGAGCGCGTGCTGCGCCTGATGGCCGACAAGGGTGCCTCCGACGTGTACCTGTCGGCGAATACGCCGATCCTGATCAAGATCAACGGCCAGATCCTGCAGCTCTCGGACCAGCCGCTGACGCCGATGCAGCCGCGCCAGCTGCTCGCCGAGTTGCTGACGCCGACCCAACTCGAGGAGCTCGAGGAAACCGGCGAGCTGAACGTCGGCGTCGGCCTGTCGGGCATCGGCAGCTTCCGCCTCTCGGGCTTCAAGCAGCGCGGCACGGTGGCGGCGGTGTTTCGCTGCATTCCGCACCAGATTCCGTCGCTCGAGAGCCTGAGCATGCCGGCCATCATCTCGACGCTCGCGACCGCCAAGCGCGGCCTGGTGCTGATGGTCGGTGCGACCGGCACGGGAAAGAGCACGACGCTTGCCGCGATGCTCGAGCAGCGCAACCAGCAGATGACAGGCCACATCCTGACGATCGAGGACCCGATCGAGTTCCTGTTCACGAACAAGAAGTCGGTCGTCAACCAGCGCGAGGTCGGGCGCGACACGCAGTCGCTGCAGATCGGTCTGCGCAACGCGCTGCGCCAGGCGCCGGACTGCATCCTGATCGGCGAGATCCGGGATCGCGAGACGATGACCTCGGCGCTCTCGTACGCGCTTTCGGGGCACCTCGTGCTGTCGACGCTGCACGCGAACAACAGCTATCACGCGCTGTCGCGCATCATGTCGTTCTACACCCCCGAGGCGCGGCCGGCGCTGCTCGCCGACCTCGGCGCCGGCCTGCGCGCGATCGTCTCGCAGCGCCTGCTGCGCGCGACGGCCGGCGGGCGCATCCCGGCGGTCGAGGTGATGTTCAACACCAAGCTCGTCTCCGAGATGATCGAGCAAGGCGACTTCAGCGGCATCCGCGAGGCGGAAAAGTCGATGGCCGAGGGCTCGCAGACCTTCGAGCAGGACATCGCGCGATTGATCACCGCCGGTACCGTGACGCGCGAGGAAGGCCTTGCGTTCGCCGATTCGCCGACCAACCTGATGTGGCGGCTGCAAAACGACATGACGCCGATCTCGCGCCTGACGCCGAAGCCCGAAGAGTCGGAAGAAGGCGCGAGCTTCACCGAGATCATGTTCGACGCGCCGCGCGAATGACGCCTGCGATGTCGCGCGCGCTGCACCTTGCCGAACAGCTTATCGCCCGCCGCTCCGTCACGCCCGACGACGCCGGCTGCCAGCAGGCGATCGCCGGCTGGCTCGGACCGCTCGGCTTCGAATGCCACCGCATCGACAGCGGCCCGGACGAGGCGAGGGTCAGCAACCTGTGGGCAGTGCGCCGCGGCGCCGCCGACGGCAAGCTCCTAGCCTTCGCCGGCCACACCGACGTCGTGCCGACCGGTCCGCTCGCGCTGTGGACGAACGATCCGTTCGCGCCGACGCATCGCGACGGCAAGCTCTACGGCCGCGGCGCAGCCGACATGAAGACCTCGATCGCGGCGATGGTCGCGGCCAGCGAGGAATTCGTGCGGGCGTGTCCGAATGCGCCCGGATCGATCGCGCTGCTGATCACGAGCGACGAGGAGGGGCCGGCTGTCGACGGCACGGTGAAGGTCTGCGAATGGCTGCAGTCGCGCGGCGAACGCATCGACTACTGCATCGTCGGCGAGCCGACCTCGGTCGAACGGCTCGGCGACATGGTGAAGAACGGCCGGCGCGGCAGCCTGACAGGCCGGCTCACAGTGCGCGGCGTGCAGGGTCACATCGCCTATCCGCAACTGGCGAGGAATCCGGTCCATTTGTTCGCACCGGCGCTCGCCGAACTCGTCGCCACCGAGTGGGACGCGGGCAACGAGTACTTCCCGCCCACCGGCTGGCAGGTCTCCAACCTGCATGCCGGCACCGGCGCCGGCAACGTGATTCCGGGCGAGTTGGTGGTGGACTTCAACTTCCGCTTCAGCACCGAATCGACACCCGACTCGCTGCAGGCCCGGCTGGCCGCCGCGCTCGAACGCCACGGCCTCGACTACGACATCGCCTGGACCCTCGGCGGCGAACCCTTCCTCACCCCGGTCGGCAGCCTGAGCCAGGCGCTGTGCGATGCGATCCGGGACGAGACCGGCATCGACGCGATGCTTTCGACAACCGGCGGCACGTCCGACGGCCGCTTCATCGCCAGGATCTGCCCGCAGGTGATGGAATTCGGACCCGTCAATGCGAGCATCCACAAGATCGACGAACATGTCGCGGTGGCTGATATCGGCCCGCTGAAGAACATCTACCGCCGCGCGATGGAGAGGCTGCTGGCGTGAGCCTCAACGTTCGGCGAATGCGCGCTCGACGATGAAGTCGCCCGGCGTCGAGGTGTTGCCCTC
>CAZVNC010000446.1:1524-2789 GCA_964628305.1 uncultured Ideonella sp. | reverse complement strand
GCTTCTGGGGCAGCGCTACCGCGATGCCGGCCTGGCCGATGTGACCGTGACGCTGTACCCGGGCGCACGCCACGAGATCCTGAACGAGACCAACCGCGGCGAGGTGACTGCCGACATCATTTCCTGGCTGCGCGCCCACGCGACATAGGCGACGTTCCCGTCGTGATGCGGGAGCGTCTCTCCTGACTCGTTGCGATTGTCAGCGTCAAGAGAACGTGCACTCGGCCCTGCATGCGTGTGGTGTCGGTCACTCGCATACGTCGAGTTCACGGTAACGACCGCATCGCGATCACAGTCGCGATCTGGCGTTCTGGCTGGCGCCGCGCCGCCAACTGATCCCGAAGGTATGGGTGACGTTACGCCGCACCCAAGGGCGAGGTCATTTGAACGGCCGTTGACCGTTCGCGCGAACTCGCGCAATTGGCCAGTGTCAACCATCTTGACCGCCGCTGGCCTTCGCACCGCCTGCGGGCGCTGGAGAGGTCGCGTAGGAACGCATCCAGTCAATGTCGTGACCTGCGGCGCCGACTTGAGGCGAGGCGCCGTGCCGGCCTGCGCGGCGACTCGTCGCGAGAGCGGCCGCAGCCAGTCGGTCGCGCCAGATCAGTGGGCAGGAGGGTGAGCTTGCAGCCCCAGCGCCTGCTCCTGCTGCGCCAGCGCCCGTCCTTCGTGATCCTTCAGCGCCGCTTCGCGCAGAGCCTGCAGCTTGGCTGCGGCGTCGGGCTGGCCCAGCAGCCACTGCGCCGCACGCATCAGGCGGTCGAAGCGACCCAGGCCGCGGGCGTGCGTGTCGCTGTAGCCCTTGATCAGCCGGCGGCAACGCAGCACTTGCGCTGCCAGGGCCGCGTCGCCGCCGTCGAGCGCCTGGTGCGCGATAGCCAACCATTGCCGCAGGTGCGCCATCTCATCCGCATGGCGGCGGCTCGCGAGGCGCCACCTGCGCATGCCCGCCACCATGCGCAGCTTCAGATAGCCCGACACGGTGTGCGTGTGAATGCGCTGGCCGCCGCTCAGGCGGCGCGACACGAAGCGGCTCAAGGACGCCGAGCGTTCAATGCGCAAAGCCCAGCGCTCGGGCAGCATGCCCAGCGCCTCCTGAAGCCGCGGATGGAAGTACTCCTCGACACCGATGACATCGTCGTCGACGGCGCCGACTTCGCGGCGCAACCGGGTGGCGCGCGTTGGCCGGGTCTTCAGGTCGGCCACACCGACCACGTCGTCATACGCCATCGCCACCGCGATCCAGCGCGCTGCTTCGATGGTGA
>CAZVNC010000446.1:0-1514 GCA_964628305.1 uncultured Ideonella sp. | reverse complement strand
AGCGTCGCCTGGGGGTCGCCATCCTGTCGCGCCCAGCGCGCGACTTCGTCCAGGTACTGCGTGCCGTAGGCTGCATCCTGCCAATCGACCACCCGCGCCAGCCCTTCACCCAGCCAGGGCCAGGCCGGCTGCGCAAACTCGGCACGGATGCGCGCCATCAGCGGTGCCAGCTCGGCGCTTCCGGCCCGTTCGGGCAACGCGCGAGCGGGCGTCTGCATTGCTTCCTCCGGCCGCTTCAAGGCAGGAAGCGCTTGCTGCCGACTTGCCTTCTCGGCGGCGGCGCGCATGGTTGCCAGACTGCTGGCTACGCCCACGCCGCTGCGCTCGATGACGGCCTCGAAGGCCTCGATCTCGAAGGGCAATGCGCCGCTGCCTGCCAGAGCGCCGAACAGGCTCGACGAGATCACGCTGCGCTGACTCGCCGCGAGCGCCTGCATGTCGTCGGCGATGACGCGGCGCGCGGCCTGGCGCACCCTCTCGAGCACCGCGGCGCTGTCGGCGATACCCGTGCCCGGCACCATCTTCTCCTGCACGGCGTAGGCGCGGTGGCTGCTGGTGATGACCGTGGTCCGCTCGGGCGTCACGAGGCCGCGCTCGACGGCGCGGCCGGCTTCCACCAGCTCGGCCGAGATCAGGATGTCCACTTCCCCCGGCACCGGCATCAAGGCGAGCACCGGCTCGCGCCCGGGCGTGGGTTCGACCAGTTCGACGTAGTAGACCGTGGCGCCAGTGCGCTGCGCCACCCCGGCCACCGACGTCGCCTGCGCCGTCCATCCCGCGTGCTCGGCCAGATCGACGATCCAGTCCACCAGCACCCCGCCACCCTGGCCGCCCAGGGCCAGGATGGCGATGCTGATCATCCGCGGCTTCATGCGCGCGCGTCGTGTTCCGGGTAGATCTGACGGCGCGCCCGTTCGCGCATCGGGCCCCGTTGCAGCCAGCCGATCACGCGCTGGCGCCAGCGCGCCATCCGCCGCTCGCCGGCGGTCGGGTTGTGGACCTTGTGCACCTTGTAGAACGAGGGGCACAGCACGGCGGCGTCCGCCACTTCCCCGCAATGGCCACAAGCCACGCAGTCGAGGTCGACCTGGGCGACCGGATCGGGCTTGAGCGCATCGCCGCTCGGCGCGAGCGTGAGGCTGGGGCAGCCCGACAGGCGCATGCAGGCGTGGTCGCCCGAGCACACGTTGGCGTCGACGCCGAAACGCTCCTTCAACACGCGCTCGCCCCCCTGGATCGCCTTGGCCATCAGCGGCTTCTCGCGCCGCTGGCGGTTCAGCATGCATTCGCTCTGCGCGATGATGACCTTGGGGCCGGGCGCGGTGCTGGTGAGTGCCTCGCGGATCGTGTCGCGCATCGTCGTGACATCGTAGGTGCGCGTCACCTTGCGCACCCAGTCCACGCCGACGCCGCGCACCGCATTCTCGATCGCGTGCATCGTGCTGCGGTTGGGGTTGGTGTTGCGCGACGACAAGATGTCCTGTCCGCCGGTGGCCGCCGAGTAGTTGTTGTCG
>CAZVNC010000445.1:1972-2791 GCA_964628305.1 uncultured Ideonella sp. | reverse complement strand
GCCAGCATGCGCGACTCGTCGGCCGCATCCGGGCCGATATGGCGCGCCGCGAACTCGGTTGCGTCTTCCAGGTCGCGCAACGGCCTGGGGGTGGATGACATCAGCATGGCATGGTCCTGCGCGGCGGCGTCTTCACGCGCGCCGAAATGAGCCTCGCCGGCGAGGCGGATCGGTCGGTGCGCGATCGGGTGCGCGATCAGAGCGTCTTGAGCAGTGCGTCGTACTCGGGCACGTCCATCAACTGGTCGTACTCCGACATGTCGGCGATCCGGACCTTGAAGAACCAGCCTTCGCCCATCGGGTCCGAGTTCGCAAGCGCCGGGTTCGCGCGCAGCGCTTCGTTGACTTCGACGATCTCGCCGCCCACTGGCATGCACAAATCGGCCGCGGCCTTCACCGATTCGACGACGCCCGCGACCTCGCCCTTTCCGAAGCTTGCGCCGACCGCGGGCAGGTCGACGAAGACGATGTCGCCGAGTGCGTCCTGCGCGTGCAGCGTGATGCCGACCGTCGCCGCCTCATGGTCTTCGATGTTGATCCATTCGTGGTCGGTCGTGAAGCGGGTCGTCATGGGGGGTCTCCAGGGCGTGGACAGGGTGTACAGGCGTATCAAAATGGGAATCGGCGGTGCGGGTCAGCCGCGGAAGTAGCGGTGCGGCGTGAAGGGCATCGCCTGCACGCGCATCGGAACCTGCTGGCCGCGCACGTCGGCGTAGACCTCGTGATGCAGCGCGGTGTGATTCATCGCGAGGTAGGCCATCGCGATCGGCTTGCCGATCGTCGGGCCGAGCGTGCCGCTGGTGACGATGCCGATGCGGC
>CAZVNC010000445.1:0-1962 GCA_964628305.1 uncultured Ideonella sp. | reverse complement strand
ACGCCCACGAAGGCCGAGGTCACCGCACCGCCGGCCACGTCCAGCGTGAGGACGGCACCTTCGCGCACCGGAACATGCTCGAGGCCGACCAGGCCGACCCGCTTGTGCGGCACGCCATTCGCCATCTGGGCCTCGACGACTCTGGCGCCCGGATACCCGCCTTCGCGCGCGCCGTCGTGGCGTCGCACCTTCTGGATCGCCCAGGTCAGCCCGGCGTGGACCGGGGTGACGCGCTCGTTCAAGTCGTGGCCGTACAGGCACAGGCCGGCCTCGAGGCGCAGCGTGTCGCGCGCGCCGAGCCCGGCCGGCTTGACTTCGGGCAGCGCGAGCAAGGCACGCGCCAGCGCCTGCGCCTGATCCGCCTCGACCGAGATCTCGAAGCCATCTTCGCCCGTATAGCCCGAGCGCGTCACGTAGCACGCTGCGCCATTCAGCGTGAACCAGCCGCCGGTCATGAACGTGAGCGCGGCGACGCCGGGGTCGAGCCGGATCAGCGCCGCCACCGCCTTCGGCCCCTGCAGTGCGAGCAGGGCCAACTCGGGCAGCGGCTGGACGCGGCAGCGGTGGCCGATCTGCGTATTCAGATAGGCAATATCGGCCTTCTTGCCGGCCGCGTTCAGGACCATCAGCAAATCGTTGCCACTGTCGCCGCCCGCGCTGCGGCGCGCGACCATCAAGTCGTCGATGATCCCGCCGCTGCCGTTGGTGAAGAAGGTGTAACGCTGCCGGTCCACACCCAGCCCGATGAGGTCGGAAGGCGCCAGCGTCTCGAGCGCGCGATCGGCCTCGTCGCCGGTCAGCCGGACCTGGCCCATGTGCGAGACGTCGAACAATGCCGCCGAACTGCGGCATTGGTGGTGTTCGGCGAGGATGCCGCCGGGGTAGGAGACCGGCATGTCGTAGCCGCCGAACTCGACCATGCGGGCGCCGAGTTCGAGGTGCAATGCATGCAGCGGCGTGCGCAGCAGCTCGGTCGAAGAGGTGGAGGCGTTGTTCATCGCGAACCTTTCGAGGGCGTGGCAATCACCGGACTGTAAGCCGATGACGAAGCCCTCGCTGTCCGCTTTACCTGAGAGATTGGCGGTGGGCGACCCGTTGCCGGGTCCGCGCACCGCTTGCCCCTTCGGTGGGCCGGCTCGGGGCCGGCCTCTCTCCAGTGAGGAACGCCGTGCGTCGCCGCCCGGCGCTTGCCAGTCCTTTTGCCTGAGCGTTCGGAAGCAACCGCAGCCCCCTGCGCCTTCGGCGGCTCGCGGCATGGCAACCGAGGGCTCTCTCCTGGCGCGCGAAGTGTAGCAGCAGCGAATCGGCGCCGGCCGGCCTTCGCTGCCGCCTCCTGTGCCGCTCTCGGCGCCGCGAGAAGCCGCACGCGCGGCGCCGATGCCCGCCCGACCCGCGCACGTTTCACGCCGCCCCGGCTAAGATCGGCGCCGGTGCACTTGGAGGATCGCGATGAGCATCTACGACCGGGATCTGGACCGCAACGCCGCCAACTTCGTTGCGCTTTCGCCGACCAGTTTCGTCGAACGCAGCGGCGAGGTGTTCGCCGATCTGCCGGCGGTGATACACGGCGCGCGGCGCACCACCTGGGCGCAGACGCGCGATCGTTCGGCAAGGCTCGCCGCCGCGCTGCGGGCGCTGGGCGTAGCGCGCAACAGCACGGTCAGCGTGATGCTGCACAACACGCCCGAGATGGTCGAGGCGCACTACGCGGTGCCCGCCTTGAACGCCGTGCTGAACACCCTCAACACACGGCTCGACGCCGCGCTGCTCGCCTGGCAGATGAATCACTGCGAGGCCGGCGTCGTCATCACCGACCGCGAGTTCGCGCCGGTGATGGGCGAAGCCTTGCGCATCCTGAAGGCGGAGCACGGCCGCACGCCGGTCGTGATCGACGTCTGCGACAGCGAGTACGCCGGCGCCGGCGAGCGGCTCGGCGCGCACGAGTACGAGGCGCTGCTCGCC
>CAZVNC010000444.1:0-2793 GCA_964628305.1 uncultured Ideonella sp. | reverse complement strand
AGCGCATACGCCTCCCCGGCAAGCCGGAAGTACAGGTAGCCGAGCAGCAGCAGGGCGACGATCACGCCGCGCCGGATCGGCAGCAGCAGGCCCGAGAGGTCGCGCTGCCCGGCGGCGCCGAAGCGCCGCGTGCGCAACAGCCACGGCATGACGAGATCGTTGCAGACCATGGTCGAGATCGCGATCGCCTCGACGATCACCATCCCGGTCGCCGCCGACAGGCCGCCGATGAACGCAACCAGCGCCAGCGTGTTGCTGCCCATCGAAAGCGGCAGCGTGAGGATGAAGGTTTCCGCATTCACGCGCCCGGGCCCGAAGTGCAGCAGACCGGCGAGCGCGATCGGCAGCACGAACAGGTTGATCGCGAGCATGTAGAGCGGAAAGGCCCAGACCGCACGCTTCAGATGGCGTTCGTCGACGTTCTCGACGACCAGCATCTGGAACTGGCGCGGCAGGAAGACGACCGAGAACATCGACAGCAGCAGCAGCGTGAACCACTGCGCGCCGGCGAAGCCGGAGTCCGCATCGAGGCGCAGCACGCGCGCCGCCTCGGGCAGCGCGCGGGCACGGGCGAAGAGGTCCGCGGGCCCGTCGAACATGCCCCAGGTGACGAAGATGCCGACCGCCAGGAAGGCGGCGAGCTTGACGACCGACTCGAACGCGATCGCGGCGACCATCCCCTCGTGACGCTCGGTCGTGTCGAGGTGGCGGGTGCCGAACGCGACCGTGAATCCGGCCAGCAGCAGCGCGATGTAGAACGTGCTGTCGCTCCACCAAGCGCCGGCCGCGGCGTGCGGCGCGTCGACCGGCGCCGTCATCACCTCGAAGCCGATCGCGATCGCCTTCAACTGCAACGCCACATAGGGCAGGATGCCGATTACCGCGATCAGCGTCACGAGGCCGGCGAGCAAGCGGCTCTTGCCGTAGCGGCTCGCGATGAAGTCGGCGATCGACGTGATGCGGTAGCTGCGCGAGATGCGGATCATCTTGCGAACGACCATCCACGCCAGCACCATCGCGAGCGTCGGGCCGAGGTAGATCGGCAGGAACCACAGGCCGAGCGTCGCGGCGCGGCCGATGCTGCCGAAGTAGGTCCACGCCGTGCAGTAGACGCCCATCGACAGCGCGTAGACCCAGGCGTTGCCGATCACCGAGCGGCCGGCGATAGCGCGCCGGTCGGCAAATTCGGCGATCGCGAACAGCAGCAGCAGGTAGGCGAACGCGGCGGCGACGACGAGCGGGGCGGCGAGCATGGTCAGCGCTCGAAGCCCGAAGCCGCGTCGCGCGCCGCACGCATCAGTCCATACCCTCCGAGCGTTCGACGGTCCAGGCGACGAGGGCTATCAGCACCGCCCAGCCGACGAACATCGCGGCCGGCAGCAGCGGAATGCCGAACACGCTCGCCTCGACGTTCCACAGGCCGAGCAGCGGAAAGGTGAACGTCAGCCAACCGAAGACGAACAGCGCCAGCAGGCGCTGCGCGGCGAGGCGCTGAAACATGGCGCGGTCTCCTTGCAGTGGCGACGGCCCGATTCTGCGGCCTGCGCTTACCGAGGTCTGACTTGAACGCAAGTCGACGGCCGCGTGCGCTCAGCCCCGCGATGCACCCGGCCTCGAGATCCGGCGCTCAGTCGCCGAGCCCGGCCCTGCGCAACTGCACGCGCAGGCGCTCGACTTCGTCGATCAGGTCGAGCATCACGGCGACGCTTTGCAGGTTGGCCTCGAAATCGCGCTGCAATCTGCGGATGCGCCGCACCCGCGCGAGCTCGGCGCTGCCGAAGTGCAGTTCCGGCGCCTGCGGCGGCGGCTCGAGAAGACCTTCGTCGATCAGCGTGCGGACGTATTCGACCCGCACGCTGCAGGCGTGTGCCAGCGTCTCCAGATCGAGCCAGTCGTCGACGCCGATGTGCACGCCGCTTGCGATGACCTTCATTGCCCACCCTCCCCGCCGGCACGCGGATCGAACGCGAGGTCGCGCGCCATCTGTTCGTACAAGGCGCGCGCCTTCCCGGTCGTCGCCGGCGGCAGCACGATGTCGAGCACGACGTAGAGATCGCCCGGCGTCGCACCCGGAATGCCGCGCCCCTTCAGGCGCAGCTTGCGCCCGCCCTGCGATCCGGGCGGCACGTTCATCTGCACCTCGCCGTCGGGCGTGCGCAGCGCCACGCTCGCGCCGAGCGCGGCCTCCCACGGCGCGACGCGCAGCGTCAGGTAAAGGTCGCGTCCATCGACGCGAAAGCGCGCATGCGGCTCGAACTCGACCTCGAGGTAGAGGTCGCCGGCCGGCTCGCCGCGCAGGCCGGGCGAGCCCTGGCCGGCAAGCCGGATCTGCTGCCCGGCGCGGATGCCCTTCGGAATCTTGACCTGCAGTTCGCGCTCGTTGAAGACCACATGCCCGCTCGCGTCGAGCTCGGGTGCGCGCAGCGTGAGGCCGCGCGTTGCGCCATGGAAGGCGTCTTCGAGCGGGATCACGATCTTCGCGTGATGGTCCTCGCCGCGCAGGCCGCGGCCGCCGCCCGGCGCCTGCCCGTGGGCACGCCGCGCGGCGCCGAACAGCGTCTCGAAGAAGTCGCTGTGATCGCCGAAACCGGCGCCCTCGGGCGCGCCGCTGAACTCGAAGCCGGCGTCCCATCCCGGCGGCGGGCGAAACTCCTGGCCGCCGCGCATGCCCTGACCGACGCGGTCGTAGGCGGCGCGCTTCTCGGGGTCGCGCAGCACGTCGTAGGCCTCGTTCAGGTCCTGCATGCGGGCCGCCGCGTCGGGCGCCTTGCTGACGTCGGGCGGGTTCTTCTT
>CAZVNC010000443.1:0-2797 GCA_964628305.1 uncultured Ideonella sp. | reverse complement strand
CGGGTAGAGCCCCGTCATCTCGAGGTCGATCCAGACAAGGTTGTTGGCATCGGACGCAAGCGTCGGGCCGGCAGGGATGTCGGAGTCGGTCATGGGGGTTCCTGAAGGGTCGCGCGGAGGGTCCGATTTTGGCAGCCCTACACTTGCGGGCATGGCACCTGAATTGTCCCCGTCGCTCGCGCTGTCGATCGCCTTCGCGCTGGCGCTGTCGGTTTCGATGCTCGTCAAGTTCTGGCTCGCGACGCGCCAGATGCGCCATGTCGCCGCCCATCGCGGCGCGGTGCCGGCGCCATTTGCGCAGCGCATCAGCCTGCAGGCGCATCAGCGCGCGGCCGACTACACGCTCGCCAAGGGGCGCTTCGGGCTGCTGACGATGGCCTTCGGCGCCGCGGTGCTGCTCGGCTGGACCTTGCTCGGCGGGCTCGATTCTCTCAACGTCGCGCTGCGCGACGTGCTGCAGCCTCGCCTCGGCGACATGGCGTATCAGCTCGCGCTGCTCGCCGCCTTCGCGCTGATCGGCGGCTTGATCGACTTGCCGCTCGAGCTGTATTCGACGTTTCGCATCGAGCAGCAGTTCGGCTTCAACCGCATGACGTGGCGTCTGTACCTGATCGACATGCTGAAGGGCGTTCTCGTCGGCGCGCTCGTGGGGCTGCCGATCGCAGCGCTCGTGCTGTGGCTGATGGGAGCCGCCGGCACCTGGTGGTGGCTGTGGGCGTGGGGTGCGTGGATGGCGTTCAACCTCGCGATCCTGGTGCTGTACCCGACCGTCATCGCGCCGCTCTTCAACAAGTTCGAGCCGCTCGCCGACGACAACCTGAGGGTCCGCGTGCAGGCCTTGATGGCGCGCTGCGGCTTCAAGGCGAAGGGCCTGTTCGTGATGGACGGCAGCCGCCGCTCGGCGCACGGCAACGCGTACTTCACCGGCCTCGGCGCGGCCAAGAGGGTCGTCTTCTTCGACACGCTGCTCGCCAAGCTGTCGCCGGGCGAGGTCGAGGCGGTGCTCGCGCACGAACTCGGCCACTTCAAGCACCGCCATGTGATCAAGCGCATCGCGATGATGTTCGGCCTGTCCTTGCTCGGCTTCGCGCTGCTCGGCTGGCTCACGCAGGAAGCCTGGTTCTACGCCGGTCTCGGCGTGCAGCCCAACCTCGCAGCGCCGAACGATGCGCTCGCGTTGCTGCTGTTCGTGCTCGCGCTGCCGGTGTTCGGCTTCTTCGTCGCGCCGCTCTTCGCCCAGTTGTCGCGTCGTCACGAGTTCGAGGCCGATGCCTACGCTTGTGCGCAGGCGAGCAGCGCCGACCTCGCCGCGGCGCTCCTGAAGCTGCATGAGGACAATGCGTCGACGCTGACGCCGGATCCGATCTACGTGCACTTCTACTATTCGCATCCGCCCGCCACCGAACGGCTCGCCGCGCTGCCGGCCTGAGACAGAAATGAAATCTCTGCTGCAGATGCAATGTCGGCCGCTGGAAGGCGCAAAGCCGATGGATGACCGGGAGATTGCATCCCACCTGCAGCGACTGCGCGGATGGGAGCTTTCCCGCAGCGCGATCGAGAAGACCTACCGCTTCGCGAACTTTCACGAGACGATGGCGTTCATGAACGCGCTCGCCTGGATCTGCCACACGCAGGATCACCACCCCGAAGTGACGCTCGGCTACGACCGCTGCGTCGTGCGCTTCGACACCCATTCGGTTGGCGGCATCTCGATCAACGACTTCATCTGCGCCGCCAAGGCCGATGCGCTGTTGCCGCCGGCGGCCTGAGCAAGCGCAGCAGCGATGACGCGGGGTGCCGAGCAGGATATCGGCCTCGTCGTTGCCGGCCACGGCCGGCACTACGTGATCGAAACGCCGGAAGGCCGCCGCCTGATCTGCCATCCGCGCGGCAAGAAGAGCGACTGCGTCGTCGGCGACCGCGTGCGCTGGCTGCCGACCGGCGACGCCGAGGGCGTGATCGAGCATCTCGAGCCGCGGCGCAACCTGTTCTTCAGGCGCGACGAATGGAAGACGAAGTCGTTCGCGGCCAACATCGACCAGTTGCTCGTTCTTGTCGCCGCGGACCCGGTGTTCGGCGAATCGCAGCTCGCACGGGCGTTGATCGCCGCCGAGAGCACGGGCATCGATGCCTGCATCCTGCTCAACAAGGCGGACCTGCCGACCTTTCCCGCCGCACGCGAGCGCCTCGCGCCATACGCGGCGATGGGCGTCGCGGTGCTCGAAGCGGCACTGAAGGCCGAGCCGGACGCGGCGCGGGCGAGCCTTGGCGCGCGGCTTGCCGGCAAGGCGACGCTCGTGCTCGGGCCCAGCGGCAGCGGCAAGAGCACGCTGATCAACCTGCTCGCGCCGGGCGCGCAGGCGCAGGTGGGCGAAGTGTCGCGCGCGCTCAACTCCGGCCGCCACACGACGACGACGACCCAGTGGTATTGGCTCGACGCCGCGCGCACGACGGCTTTGATCGATTCACCCGGCTTTCAGGAGTTCGGCCTGCGCCAACTCGACGCGACCGAGCTCGCCGCCTGCATGCCCGATCTTCGACCGCATACAACAAGCTGCAAGTTCTACAACTGCAGCCACCGCCACGAACCGGGTTGCGGGGTGTTGGCCGCGCTCGGCCGAGGCGAGATCAGCGCCTCGCGCCATCGCATCTACTGCGAGTTGTGGGACGAATTGAGCTGAGTTGTCGGGCTCGCTGCCTGCGCAAGACCTCGGCGCACCGGCTATCCGACGAGGTTCGCGAGCGAGAGCAGCGCGAGCAGCAGCATCCACAGCACGACCGAGCGCCAGACGAGGCC
>CAZVNC010000442.1:0-2797 GCA_964628305.1 uncultured Ideonella sp. | reverse complement strand
GTTCCCCCTAATTCCGCGCCGCCCGATCACTGTACAAACATCCAGCCTCTGAGATAATGTCGCCGACAACCCTCGGAGACCCCCCAATGGAAGCGACCGTCAAATCCAACATGAACCCCGAAAAGGCCAAGGCGCTGCAAGTCGCGCTCGTGCAGATCGAAAAGCAGTTCGGCAAGGGCTCGATCATGCGCCTGGGCGAGGGCCAGCCGATCCGCGACATCGAAGTCGTCTCGACCGGTTCGCTCGGCCTCGATATCGCGCTCGGCGTCGGCGGCCTCCCGCGTGGCCGGGTGGTCGAGATCTACGGTCCCGAATCGTCGGGCAAGACAACGCTCACGCTGCAGGTCATCGCCGAAATGCAGAAGCAGGGCGGCGTCTGCGCCTTCATCGACGCCGAGCATGCGCTCGACGCGCAGTACGCCGAGAAGCTCGGCGTCAACCTGCAGGATCTGCTGATCAGCCAGCCCGACACCGGCGAGCAGGCGCTCGAGATCGTCGACGCGCTGGTGCGCTCGGGGTCGATCGACCTGATCGTCATCGACTCGGTCGCCGCGCTCACGCCCAAGGCCGAGCTCGAAGGCGACATGGGCGACAGCCTGCCCGGCCTGCAGGCGCGGCTGATGAGCCAGGCGCTGCGCAAGCTCACCGGCTCGATCCAGAAGACCAACACGATGGTCATCTTCATCAACCAGATCCGGATGAAGATCGGCGTCATGTTCGGCAACCCCGAGACGACGACCGGCGGCAACGCGCTCAAGTTCTACGCCTCGGTGCGGCTCGACATCCGGCGCATCGGCTCGATCAAGAAGGGCGACGAGGTGATCGGCAACGAAACCCGCGTCAAGGTCGTGAAGAACAAGGTCGCGCCGCCGTTCAAGACGGCCGAATTCGACATCCTCTACGGCCAGGGCATCAGCCGCGAGGGCGAGATCATCGACATGGGCGTCGAGGCGCGCGTGATCGAGAAGTCCGGCGCCTGGTACGCCTACAACGGCGAGAAGATCGGCCAGGGCAAGGACAACGCGCGCGAGTTCCTGCGCGAGAACGAGGGCCTCGCGGTCGAGATCGAGAACAAGGTCCGCGCCGAGGTCGGCATCCCGCAGCTACCCGCCGGCGACGGTGCGGCCGGCAAGGCCAAGTCGGCGAAGGACGCGGCGAAGGAGCCGGCACGCGAGACGACGAACGAGACCGCCAAGGGCTAGGCGCGTGGGCGAGCGCGACTCGTCCCGGCGTGGAGCTGGAGTCTTGTCGCCCGCGCTCTTGGTGTGCGGCCGCAGCGCGCTGACTCGAAGGCTTCGTGAATGAAGCAGCGCCTTTCGCTTCGGGCGCGTGCCCTGCAGCTGCTGGCGCAGCGCGAACACAGCCGGCTCGAACTGCGCCGCAAGCTGCTCGCGCACGCCGAGCGGCTTGCACAGCCCGATGCCCGCGAGGCGGTGCGCAGCGCCGCTAGCGCCGTCTCCAATCTCGATGCCGGCCCTGCCGGCGGGGAGCCAGGCGCGACGCGCTCACGGCGCGCGCCGCCATCGCCCCAAACCCAGGCCGAGGTCGATGCACTGCTCGACGAACTGGCTTCGAGCGGCATCTCGAGCGAAGCGCGCTTCGTCGAGACGCGCGTTCGGGCCCGCGCGGCGCGCCAGGGCAACCTGCGCATCGTCCAGGAACTCGCGCGCCACGGGCTGCAGCTTTCGGCCGACGCGACGCGGACCCTGAAGGCAAGCGAGTACGCGCGGGCAAAGGAGGTCTGGCTGCGCAAGTTCGGTGCGCCGGCAAGCGACGCCGCCGGCCGCGCGCGCCAGATGCGCTTTCTTGCCGCGCGCGGCTTCTCGCCCGAGGTCGTGCGCCGCCTGCTGCGCGGGGCAGACGACGATTCCTGAGCCGTTGACGGCGCTCGCCGCCGCGTTGCGCGGCCGGGCGGTGCGGGGCGGGGTGCTACATTGCCCGCTTCGTCGCACTTCGCACCTCCACCGGGCGCGCGCCCGCTCACGAATCGATGGCCTTGCCAGACGCCGCACCCAGTCGCACGCTGCAACACTGCCGCACGATCGCTGTCGAGGTCTTCGCTCGCGGCGACGGCCTGTGGGAGGTCGATGCGCGGCTGACCGATCTGAAGACGCGCGACGTGCGGCTCGGCGGCAACGTGCGCAAGGCGGGCGAGCCGATCCACGATCTGCTGCTGCGCCTCGTGATCGACGAGCGCTTCAATGTCGTCGAGGCCGGCTCCGACAGCCGCGCCATGCCCTACCCCGGCAGCTGCGACGAGCCCGCCGACGCCTACGGCCGCCTGGTCGGCCTGAACCTGATGCAGAACTTTCGCCAGGCGGTGCGAAAGCAGCTCGGCGGCGTGCAGGGTTGCACCCATCTGACCGAGATGAGCCAGACGCTGCCGACCGCCGTCGTCCAGGCTTTTGCCGGCATCGTGCTCGACACCGGCGGCGACGGCGATGAAGAGCCGTTCCAGATCGACCGCTGCCGTGCGCTGCGCGCCGACGGCGAGGCGGTGCGCGAACACTTCCCGCGCTGGTTTCGTCAAGCCGCTGTCAGTCCGCTCGCCGACACTGCGCCACCGGCTGCGGCGTCGACTCATCCCCCCGTGCAGGAGAGCACCTCATGAAAATTCACGAATACCAGGGCAAGGAACTGCTGCGCAAGGCGGGCGTTCCGGTGCCGCGCGGCTATCCGGCCTTCACCGTGCACGAAGCGGGTGAAGCGGCACAGAAGCTCGGCGGACCGGTCTGGGTCGTCAAGGCGCAGATCCACGCCGGCGGCCGCGGCAAGGGCGGCGGCGTCAAGGTCGCCA
>CAZVNC010000441.1:0-2803 GCA_964628305.1 uncultured Ideonella sp. | reverse complement strand
TGATCGAGCGCAGCGCAAAGCGGCGCGAAGCGGCGGCCGAGTTGCGCGCTGAGCGGCGGGCGGCGCGATGAAGCATCTGCGCTTTTGCTTCGACGTCGTCTCGCCGTATGCCTATCTTGCTTTCGAGCGGCTGCCGCAGGCGCTCGTCGGGTTGTCGATCGAGGTGAGCTATCAGCCGCTGTTGTTCGCCGGCCTGCTCAAGCACTGGGGCAACCTCGGGCCGGCCGAGATCGAACCGAAACGCGCGTGGACTTATCGGCAGGTCGCGTGGCTTGCGCACCGGCAAGGCGTGCGCCTCGATCTGCCGGCCGAGCATCCGTTCAACCCGCTTGCGCTTCTGCGGCTTGCGCTCGCCTGCGCGCCCGAGGCAGGCGAGGGCGCGCGTCTCGTCACGCCGAGCCGGCGCGTCTGCGAGCGGCTCTTTCACCACGTGTGGCACGGCGGCGCAGACGCGAACGATCCGCTTCGGCTCTCTACACTCGCTGCCGCGCTGCATCCGGCGCGCGATCCGCAGGGAGAGGCCGTGCGCCGTGAGCTTCGGGAGGCGACGATCGCCGCTGCCGAGCGCGGCGTGTTCGGCGTGCCGACGATCGAGGTCGACGACCGCAGGTTCTGGGGCCTGGATTCGATCGACATGCTTTGCGCCTACCTGCGAGGCGACGCGTGGTTCGAGACGCCGGCCTGGGACGCGGCGGCCCGGATGCGGCCGGGCGTGCGTCGACAGGGCAACACGTAGGCGCGCCAAGCGTCATACCTGGCCCGTGCCGACGCCGGGTTTCGTTGCCGATCGCGCAAGCGGCGAACGCGACCTTCTTGCGGCGCAGGCTTGACAGCGTCGTCGGCGGGCATAGAGTCGCCAACGGGCTGTGCCGAGCCGGCGCCGACGGCCGCCGGCCCGCGGAGATGGCGATGAATGAGCTGCGAATCGAACGCGACGGCAATGACCTGCTCGTGCACATCGACGTCCCGGTGCGCGAGGCGCAGGCGGTGCACGAAGCAGTGAAGGCGTGCCGGCGCACCGGCGTGTGGTCGTGCCCGAGCGGGGAGTGCGTGCGCATCGATCGCTGCGACGTGCAGCAACTCGGCGACGCGGTCGTGCTGCGCCTGACGCCGCCGGCTGGCGAGACGCTGTCGGCCGCCGGCATCAGCGAGTGCATGAGCTACGTGATCCGCAAGCCCGCCGCCCGCGCAGCGCGCTGAGTCGCGGCGCGGCGCGCGGCCAGGCGCAGCCGCATCTGCATGCGGGCCGATGCGTTCGCGTCGGTGAGCGTCGCAGCGCGGCTCGATCGAGTGCGTAGCGCTCTCATCCAAGCGGTGAAGGCGGTCGCGTGCGCAATCGTCAGTATTCATGCGGTGAAGCCAGCGGAAGAAGGCGGTCAACTGCCGAATCCAGGCTGAGCAAACGTGCTCATCATCGAAGCGCGTGTGCCGGCGCCCCGCGCCGGTCCATGCGGGCACGATCTCGGGCTGCGGTGGTGCTCGCGCCGATGCCGAGATCCGACACTCGAACACGTGCGACCTCATGGTTTCCCCGGGGGTTCGATCTCATCTTTCACTTTTATTGCAACCCGCAAGTCCTTATTTTTGCGACAGTTTTCACGCTTAGGCGTCATTTTCGAAACATCGCCTAAGTGATTGATTTCACTGAAATTTCCTCCCGCTCGCGTTGTTTTGCCGGCGCCATTACGCTAAAGTGGCGCAAAGTGCATTTTTGTGGCGAAATCGGCCATTGGCGGCGGCGGAGGTGGGGTGGCGAGTTTCGCGTTTCAGGGTGCTTCGGCGTTGACGCTCGATGGCAAGGGCCGTGTCACCGTGCCCGCGCGCCATCGTGACGTGCTGCAAGCCACTGCCGGCGGGCAGTTGACCCTGACCAAGCATCCGCAAGGCTGTCTGATGGTCTTCCCGCGCCCGGCGTGGGAAGGCTTTCGCGATCGCGTCGCTGCATTGCCGATGGCGGTCAGCGGCTGGAAGCGCGTCTTCCTCGGCAACGCGATGGACGTCGAGATCGACGCCTCGTCGCGCGTGCTCGTGTCGCCCGAACTGCGCTTGTCGGCCGGCCTCACGCGCGACGTGATGCTGCTCGGCATGGGCAGCTACCTCGAGTTGTGGGACGCCGCCGCCTATGCCGCGCATGAGGCGCAGGTGATGCAGTCGCCGATGCCGCCCGCGCTCGAGGACTTCAGCTTCTGATCATCATGCAGCCGCCACCTGCTTCCTGGCAACACACGACGGTGCTGCTGGTCGAGGCAGTCGATGCGCTGCTGACCGACACCGATGGCATCTACGTCGATGGCACGTTCGGCCGCGGCGGGCACGCGCGGCGCGTGCTCGATGCGCTTTCGCCGGCCGGGAGACTGGTCGCCTTCGACCGCGATCCGGAGGCGGTCGCCGCGGCGCGCGATGGCGATGAAGGCATTGCCGATCCGCGCTTCTCGATCCGCCACGCGCGCTTTGCCCGCATGGCGGAGGAACTCGCCGCGCTCGGCATCGCGCAGGTCGACGGCGTGCTGCTCGACCTCGGCGTGTCGAGCCCGCAGATCGACAACCCCGCGCGCGGCTTCAGCTTTCGATTCGATGGTCCGCTCGACATGCGCATGGACACGACCCGCGGCGAAAGTGCCGCGGATTTTCTGGCCCGGGCCGGCGAACGACAGATTGCGGAGGTGATACGTGACTACGGCGAAGAACGGTTTGCTGTTTCGATTGCAAAGGCGCTTGTTGCTCGCCGCACAGGCGGGCACGCAGTTCGAACCACAGCGGAGCTATCCGAAGTCGTGGCTCGCGCGGTCAAGACCCGCGAGCC
>CAZVNC010000440.1:0-2804 GCA_964628305.1 uncultured Ideonella sp. | reverse complement strand
CGGCACCGCGAAGATGATGCGGACGTCGTGCGCCTGCAGCGAGGTGCCGAACCAGCCCTGGGCGCCGAACAGCAGCACGAAGACGAGGCCGGCGACGACCGGCGAGACGGAGAACGGCAGGTCGATCAGCGTGACGAGGACATGCTTGCCGCGGAAGTCGAACTTCGCCACCGCCCACGCCGCGGCGACGCCGAAGACGAGGTTGAGCGGCACCGCGATCGCCGCCGCCAGCAGCGTCAGCATCATCGCCGACACCGCGTCGGGATCGGCGAGCGCGGCGAAGTAGGTCTCCCAGCCCTTGCGCAGCGCCTCGGCGAAGACGACGACGAGCGGCATCAGCAGAAAGACGGCGAAGAAGCCGAGCGCCAGCGCGAGGATCGCGGCGCGCACCCAACGCGCCTCGCGCGTCGCCGGACTGGCCTCGAAGCGCGCGCCCTGCGCGTGGTGGTCCGCCAGCGCCGGCGCGGCGGCCGCGGCGAACAGCGCGCCCTCCCGGCGCCGCGGCGCCTCGCGCTCCAGGCCTGCAGGGCGTTGATCGCCAGCAGCAGGACGAACGAGACGAGCAGCATCACCGCAGCGATCGCCGTCGCGCCGGCGTAGTCGTACTGTTCGAGCTTGGTGATGATCATCAGCGGCGTGATCTCCGAGATCATCGGCAGGTTGCCGGCGATGAAGATCACCGAGCCGTATTCGCCGACCGCGCGCGCGAACGCGAGGGCGAAGCCGGTCAGCAGCGCGGGCGCGAGGACCGGCAGCACGACGCGGCGGAAGGTCGGCCAGCGCCCGGCGCCGAGGCTGGCCGCGGCTTCCTCCAGACCGATGTCGAGTTCTTCGAGCACCGGCTGGACGGTGCGCACGACGAACGGCAGGCCGATGAAGACCAGCGCCACCAGCACGCCGAGCGGCGTGAACGCCACCTTCACGCCGAGCGGCTCGAGCAGCGCGCCGATCCAGCCGTTCGTCGCGTACAGCGCGGTCAACGCGATGCCGGCGACCGCGGTCGGCAGCGCGAACGGCAGGTCGACGAGCGCGTCGACGAGCTTTCGGCCCGGGAAGCGGTAGCGCACCAGCGACCAGGCGAGCAGCAGCCCGAAGACGGCGTTGATCGCCGCCGCGGCGAGCGAGGCGCCGAAGGTCAGGCGGTAGGACGCCACGACGCGCGGCGATGTGACGATGCTCCAGAACGCGTCCCAGCCGAGCGTGGCGGTCTTCAGGAACACCGCCGACAGCGGGACTAGCACGATCAGCGACAGATAGGCGACCGCGACGCCGAACGACAGGCCGAAGCCGGGCAGCACGCGGTGCGCGCGCCGCGGTGGGCGGGGCGGAACGGCGGCGCCCGGCATCGGCAGGGCCAGCGCGTCCGGAGTCTTTGCAAAGGGCATGCCTGGATGATTGCCTGCCTTTGTCGGCGCGGCAAAGAAGATGTTGTGCAATCGATAGCGGTCAGCGTGCAAAGGCGCGGCGGCGCCGGCCGCGCCGGTCGCGCCGGTCGCGCCGTGCCGTGCCTACCTGCCGGCAGCGTAGATCTGGTCGAACACGCCGCCGTCGTCGAAGTGCGTCTTCTGGGCCTGGCGCCAGCCGCCGAACAGCTCGTCGATCGTGAACATCTTCACCGGTGCGAACTGCGACGTGTACTTCGCCGCCGCTTTCGCGTCGCGAGGGCGGTAGTAGTGCTTGCCGGCGATGTCCTGCCCGACGGGCGAGTACAGATACTCGAGGTAGGCGGTCGCGATCTTGCGCGTGCCCTTCCTGTCGACGTTGCGGTCGACCACTGTGACCGGCGGCTCGGCCAGGATCGAGAGCGTGGGCGTGACGATCTCGAACTTGTCGGGCCCGAGTTCCTTGGTCGCGAGATAGGCTTCGTTCTCCCACGAGATCAGCACGTCGCCGACGCCGCGCTCGGTGAATGACGTGAGCGAGCCGCGCGCACCCGAATCCAGCACCTTCGCGTTGCCGTAGATGCGCTTGACGAAGTCCTGCGCGGTCTGCGCGTTGCCGCCCGGCTGCAGCAGCGCATAGCCCCACGCGGCGAGGTAGTTCCAGCGCGCGCCGCCCGAGGTCTTCGGGTTCGGCGTCACGACGTCGACGCCGGCCTTCGCGAGATCGGGCCAGTCGCGGATCTGCTTCGGATTGCCCTTGCGCACGAGGAACACGATCGTCGAGGTGTACGGCGATGAGTTGTTCGGCAGGCGCTTCTGCCAGTCGGCCGGGATCAGCTTGCCGCGGTCGTGCAGCGCGTCGATGTCGTAGGCGAGCGCAAGCGTGACGACGTCGGCGTCGAGGCCGTCGATCACCGAGCGCGCCTGTTTGCCGGAGCCGCCGTGCGACTGCTTGAGCGTCGGCGTCTCGCCGGTCTGCGTCTTCCAGTGCTTGGCGAAGGCGTCGTTGAAGTCCTGGTACAGCTCGCGCGTCGGGTCGTAGCTGACGTTCAGCAGCGTGACGTCCCGGGCCCACGCCGAAGCGGCGGCCAGTGCGATCAATGCCGGCAGCGCGAGCTGGCGGGCGAGGCGGGCGAGAGTGGAGCGGTTCATGATCGGGCGGCTGTGCGGCAGCCGTGCAGGCGATGCCGGCATGCTAGGAAGGGCCGCGCGCCAACCCAACGAATCGAATCGCGCTTGTTTATGCGCGCAGCGAGGAAGGCGGCACCGCCTGGCGGCGCACGCAGCGGAACCTCCGCGGCCGCGCGCGCATCCGATGCGCATGACCGAACTGACCCTGATCCGCCACGGCGAAACCGACTGGAACCTCGAGCGCCGCTTCCAGGGCCAGATCGACGTGCCGCTGAACACCACCGGGCTGGC
>CAZVNC010000439.1:0-2808 GCA_964628305.1 uncultured Ideonella sp. | reverse complement strand
CGCTGGTGGCCTCGAACACGCGCACCGGCTCGCCGGCGCCGGCCTCGGTGCGCAGGTTCTTGCCCAGGCGGCGCGTGTTGCGCGCGATGAGCGCGTTCGCGGCGTCCAGGATGTGGCTGCTGCTGCGGTAGTTCTGCTCCAGCCGGATCAGGTGCTCGACGCGGAACTCGCGCTGGAAGTCGGCCATGTTGCCGACCAGCGCGCCGCGAAACGCGTAGATGCTCTGGTCATCGTCGCCGACGGCAAGCACGCTGGTCGCCGGCACGCCGTCCGCGGCGTCGCCGGTGGTCGCGAACATCTTCAGCCACTGGTACTGCAGCCGGTTCGTGTCCTGGAACTCGTCGACCAGGATGTGGCGAAAGCGCCGCCGGTAATGCTCGCGCAAGGCGTCGTTGTCGCGCATCAGCTCGACGGTGCGCAGCATCAGCTCGGCGAAGTCGACGCTGCCTTCGCGCTGGCACTGGTCTTCGTAGGCCTGGTAGATCTCGGCCAGGCGGCGCGTCTGCTCGTCGCGCACCGCGATGTCGCGCGGGCGCTGGCCGTCGTCCTTCGCCCCGGCAATGAAGGCGCTGACCTGCTTCGGCACGAAGCGCTCCTCGTCGAGGTTCATCGCCTTGATGATGCGCTTGACCGACGCGAGTTGGTCCTGCATGTCGAGGATCTGAAAGCTCTGCGGCAACGCGGCGAGCTTCCAGTGCGTGCGCAGGAAGCGGTTGCACAGACCGTGAAAGGTGCCGACCCACATGCCGCGCACCGGGATCGGCAGCATCGCCGACAGCCGCGCCAGCATCTCGCGGGCCGCCTTGTTGGTGAACGTCACCGCCATCACGCCACCCGGCGAGACCTGCCCCGTCGTCAGCAGCCAGGCGATGCGCGTGGTCAGCACCCGGGTCTTGCCCGAGCCGGCACCGGCCAGGATCAGCGCCGGCACGGCGGGCAGCGTGACCGCGGCGCGCTGCTCGGGGTTCAGGGCGCGCAGCAGGCCGCCTTCGTGCCGATCGACCTGCGTGACGGGTGCAGCGGCAGGTTCATCGGAATGCGGGGCCATGCCCCGATTCTAGGAGCCGGCCCCCGCTCGGCGGCGGCCGGACCCGGCGCGGTCAGGATCCGCCGCGAAAAGCGCTTCAAGCCCGGCGGCGGGCTCCGATGAAGCCGAGAATGACCAGCCCCGACAGCATCAGCGCGTAGGTACCCGGCTCGGGAATCGGCGCCGCTTCGAAGCCGGCATAGCGCACGTTCATTTGCGAATTGTTGTAGAAGCCGAACTGGCCCGAGCTGAACGTGCTATCGGCGACCGTCTGGTCCCACAGGGTCGTCGCACCGTCCTTGACGACGATCGTGAACTGCCCCGCGGCAGCGTCGAACGTCAGGTGAAAGTCGTACAGGGTGTTGTACTCCCAGCCCGCGGTGCTGGAATGGTTCATCGCCAGCACGCTCATGTCGCCATAGTCGACCTGGTTCTCCCACATCTCGGCGATCGAGAGGTCGACGAGGCCGTCTCCGGTTGCGCCGGTGAACTTCTTGATCGTCATGCCCTCGGCCGCATACGTGCCGGAATAGCTCTGCGAACCCTTCTTCCAGTCGAAGAGATAGAAATTGCTCGAGTTCTGATACCCGAACGCGAAGCCCATGTAGTCGTCGTCGCCGTCGCCCGGCAGAACCTGCCAACTGCCGTCCATCGTGTAGCTCGACCGGTTGGTGTTATCGAGGTAGAAGGACGGATCGGCATTGATGACCTGCTTTACCGCGGTTGCGCCCGGCTCGAGCACCCAGCTTCCGGCGCCCTGGCCGCCGGGGAAGTTGAGTGTCAGCGCAGTCCACGGCGTGAGATCGATCGGCGCCGCCGTGGCGGCGGCCGCCGAGAGAGCGAGACAGGCGGAGAGCGTGGTACGCAGGAAGGTTCGATCCATATGTTCCTCTAATGGTTTGGTTGCCGGCCTTGCAGACAACTACGCCGCTACGCGGCCGCGCCTGGATGCAGGTCGTCTTGAGTCTCACCACCGGGTGAAGCCCGGTCAACCCCCGGTTCGGGGGGTCACGGGCGGCTTGACGGATCTGCCGTTCCTGGCCGAATCCGCTTTCGTGATGCACTATCCGGCATGCTGGGGCGAGCCGAACGGCATTCGCCCCACGTTCCGGAGTGAACATGTCGTCTATCGCGTTTCGATGCCTGGCTTGGCTTTGCGCCTTCGTCGTGCCGCCGGTGGCAGGTGCCGCCGTAGCGTGTCCGTCGACGCCGCAAGCCCTGCTGCTCGACCGCTTCATCCCCGCAGATTGCCAGTCGTGCTGGGAAGAACGGAGCGATCCGGAGCCCGGCGTGCTCGTCCTGGACTGGATCGTGCCCAGCCCACGCGGCGACGACGCGCCGCTGGCCGCCGCCGCGCTGCCCGAGGCGAGCGTCCGCGCGGGACCCATTTCGCGAACCGCGACCACGAGTCGGCGGCACGCCCTGCCGTCAGTCGCCGGCCTGTCGCTGCGCGTGGAGCAAGGTCCGCCGTTCAACGGCTACATCGCCGCGCAGATGCATGTCGAACGCGATGCTGCACGGAGAGGCAGGTCGACGACGGCCGGCGCCGTCGCCTACCTCGCCCTTGTCGAGCAGGTCCGTGCGGGCGAGGAAGGCGCGAAGGTTGAGCGCATGCTCGTGCGCAGCGTCGTCGGGCCCTTGCCGCTGGATCCGGATCGAGACGAGGTGACGCATCTGCATGCGTTTCGCATCCCGCAAGGCAGCAAGCCGGCGCGACTCACGGCGATCGGCTGGGTAGAGACACCGGGCGGCAAGCTGCTCGCCGCGGCGCGCGTCGAACC
>CAZVNC010000438.1:0-2811 GCA_964628305.1 uncultured Ideonella sp. | reverse complement strand
CTTCGGCGTCGAGCTTTTCAACCCGACCATCGCCGCCGAGATCAACCGCCTGTTCGACGCCGACTGGGACGATCGTCCCTTCGTACCCGACGCGCATTCGCCCCTGCTGGTGAGCCCGTTCAACAGCCGGCAGAAAATCGAAGGGTGGCTGGCGACCGCCGAACGCTCGATTCAGATCGCCGACGCGAAGGTCGAGGATCCGGCCATCGTCCGCCTGCTCGTGCACAAGGCCGCGAGCGGTATCCCGGTGCGCGTTCTGGGCGATGAAGCGCATGGCAGCGGGCTGCCCGCCGAGATCGCCTTCCGGGCAGTACCGCGCTACAAGCTGCACGCCAAGTGCGCCATCGTCGACGGCAGCACGGCCGTCATCGGCAGCATGAACCTGCGCACGGAGAGCCTCGACCGCCGCCGCGAGTTGGGCATCATGGTCGACGATGGCGATGTGCTGCAACGACTGCAGGCCGTGTTCGAGAGCGACTGGGAGCGCAAGTTGCCGATGTTCGACACCACGGCGACGCAGGTGATGCGCCTGGCGGAGCCGCCTGGGCGCGCGGCGACGGAGTTTTCGGGGGCCGGCTTCGTCCTCCTTTCGCGCACCAGCGCACTGGTGCGGCACGCGGTCCGTGAAGGCGTGACGACCATCGGCCGTGCGCCGGAGAACGATGTGGTCATCAGCGATGCCCTGGTAAGCCGCTACCACGCGCACATCACCCGCGAGACGCAGATCTGCCGGATTACCGACCGGGGAAGCGGCAATGGCACCTTCGTGAACGGTGATCGCATCATCGGGACGACCGCCCTGCGCCCAGGCGATGTCATCCGTATCGCCGACAGCGAGGAGTTTCGCCTCCTGGAACTGTGAGGTCAGGCTCGATCCGGGACCGCTTGCTGGCCGGCCTGGCCAGCGCGGCACCGGGACGAACGGCGCGGGCCGCGGCACGCGCGGCAGCGGCACGCCGCCGGCCAGCCCTACCCGAAAGCGGCAAAATGGTTTATATTGCACCGCAACAGACGCGCCTGAAGCGCCATCGGTGGCCCGGCGATGGGACCCACGCGCAAGCCGGATGGATTGCCCGCACGCCGCAGGAGACCCGGCGCGTCGCTCGTCTGCCAAGCCCGGTGTTGCCGTGCGATCCCCGAACACCCTACGTCTCACCGAGCCGCTGCGGCGGCCCAAACCAGGACCCATTCCATGAAACAAGACCCTCCATCCTTGTTGAGCAGAATCTCCCTTGCCTTCGGCACCTTTTTCGCGATCATCGCCGATGCTCGGTTCGCCGGGCGCGTCCAGGCCTTGCGCACCGGCGCACAGCGCAGCGAACCGTCGACACCGGCACCGGCACCCGCCACACCCAGACCTGCCGCACCGCCGCTCCGGGAAGCCGCACCCGACGGTGCCCTGCAACTCCTCGGCCTGCTGCAGCGCGAAGCCCGCTTCATCGACTTCATCCAGGAGGACGTCGCCGCCTATGCCGATGCCGACGTTGGCGCCGCCGCGCGCGTCGTCCATGAAGGCTGCCGCAAAGTGCTGCGCGACAACTTCGCGATCAGCCCGGTGCGCGACGAGGCCGAGGGCAGCCGGATCACGCTGCCCGAAGGTTTCGACGCCGCGGCGATTCGCGTCACCGGCAACGTCGTCGGTCAACCACCGTTCACGGGCAGCCTCGCGCACCGCGGCTGGCGGGTCGTCGAAACCCGCCTGCCGAAGCTCTCCGATAGCCACGAACTGCGCATCGTCGCGCCGGCGGAGGTGGAACTATGAGCGAGTCACGCTTTGCGATCGGTATCGATCTCGGAACGACCCACTGCGCCCTCTCCTACGTCGATATCGACGACAGTGACGGCGAACAGGTTGTCCAGCATGTGCTGCCCATCCCGCAGCTGACCGCGCCCGGTGCGGTCGAAGAACTCGGCCTGCTGCCGTCGTTCATCTACCTGCCGCATGCGAGCGAACTGGCAAGCGGCGACCTGAACCTGCCGTGGACCGCCGAGCAGGACTATGCCGTCGGTGAAATGGCGCGCAGCCGCGGCGCGGCAACGCCGATCCGCCTGGTGTCCAGCGCCAAGAGCTGGCTTTGCCACGCGGGCGTCGATCGGCGGGCAGCGATCCTGCCGAACGACGCACCGCCGGAAGTGTCCCGCCTGTCGCCGCTGGAAGCCTCCTTGCGCTATCTCGCGCACCTGCGCGCTGCCTGGGACGAAGCGCAGCCGGCGGCTCCTTTCGTGGATCAGGAAATCGTCGTCACGATTCCCGCATCCTTCGACCCGGCAGCCCGCGAACTGACTGCCGAAGCCGCCAAGGCGGCAGGCTGCGAGCGCATGATCCTGCTCGAGGAACCGCAGGCGGCGCTCTACAGCTGGATCCAGAAGAGCGCCGGTGGCTGGCGCAAGCAGGTGCGGCCGGGCGACATCATCTTGGTCGTTGATGTCGGCGGCGGCACCAGCGATTTTTCGCTGATCGCGGTCCTCGAACGCGACGGCAACCTCGAACTGCACCGCGTCGCCGTCGGTGAGCACATCCTCCTCGGCGGCGACAACATGGATCTGGCGCTGGCCTATGCCGTCGCCGGCAAGCTGGCGGCGCAGGGCAGCAAGCTCGACGCCTGGCAACTGCGCGCCTTGACGCATGCCTGCCGATCAGCCAAGGAAACGCTGCTCGGCGACCCGGAGATCGCTACCGTACCGCTGGTCGTCGCCAGTCGCGGCACCAAGCTGATCGGCGGCTCGATCCGCACCGAGCTGACGCGCGAGGAACTCACGGCAACGCTGCTGGAAGGCTTCTTCCCGGCGGCGGCGATCGCCGATCGCCCG
>CAZVNC010000437.1:0-2813 GCA_964628305.1 uncultured Ideonella sp. | reverse complement strand
CGCTCAACAACGTGATGCTGCGGCGCGAGGCCGCGCAGCCCGAGGAAGGCCGCGCACTGGCGATGTTCATCGGCGGCGTGGTGGTTGCCGGCTCGCTCGCGGCGGCGCTCGCACTTCGCGGCGCGGTTGCATGGATCCCTGCGGCGGCAGCCGGCTGGTTGCTGTGGACACTCGGCCTGAGCCTGCTGTTCCTGCTCGCCAACCTCGCGCTGCAGTTCGGCGCGGCGCGGCTGCCGGCGAACGTGACCGCGGTCGTGCTGCTGACCGAGATCGTGTTCGCCGCCGGCTCGGCGCTCGCCCTCGGCGAGGGCACGTTGCCGCCGCACGTGATGCTGGGCGGCACATTGATTCTCGCCGCCGCCGTGCTCGCCGCGCGGCGCCGGCGCGGCTGATGCCGGCGATACCCGATACCATGGCGCACGCGAGTTCGCGCCGAAGAAGGACACACGATGCCAAGAAAGCCCGCCCGGTCGCTGTACGACTTTTCCGCGCTTTCGATCAGCGGCGAGCGCGCCGACCTCGCCACCCAGCGCGGCAAGGTGATCCTGATAGTCAACACCGCGAGCGCCTGCGGCTACACGCCGCAGTTTGCCGGCCTCGAGCAGTTGTGGCGGGACTACCGCGACCGCGGCCTCGTCGTGATCGGCTTCCCGAGCAACCAGTTCGGTGCGCAGGACCCGGGCAGCAATGACGAGATCGCGTCGTTCTGTTCGCTGAACTACGGCGTCGACTTCCCGATGATGGCCAAGGTCGACGTCAACGGCAAGAACGCGCACCCGCTGTGGAAATGGCTGACCGCCGCGGCGCCGGGGCTGCTCGGAACCCATGCGGTCAAGTGGAACTTCACGAAGTTCCTGATCGGCAGGGACGGCAAGGTGATCGGGCGCTATGCGCCGACCGACAAGCCCGAATCGCTGCGCAAGGACATCGAAGCCGCGCTCCAGGCCTGAAGGAATCGCACCATGTTCGAACACATCGAGCCCTACGCCGGCGACCCGATCCTGAGCCTGAACGACGCCTTCCAGAAGGATCCGCGGCCACACAAGATCAACCTGTCGATCGGCATTTATTTCGACAACGACGGCCGCATCCCGACGCTCGAATCGGTGCGCCGCGCCGAGCGCCAGATCGTCGACGCGGGCGGCGCCAAGCCGTATCAGCCGATCGAAGGCGCGGCGAACTGCCGCGCCGAGGTGCAAAAGCTGCTGTTCGGCGCCGATCACGAGGCGGTCAGGAGCGGGCGCGTCGCGACCATCCAGTCGATAGGCTCGAGCGGCAGCCTGCGCATCGGCGCCGATTTCATCCACCGCCACTTTGCCGACAGCGCGGTCTGGGTCAGCGACCCGACCTGGGACAACCACCGCGCGATGTTCGAAGGCGCCGGCCTCAGGGTGCACACCTATCCGTACTACGACCCGGCCACCGGCGGCGTGCGCTTCGATGCGATGCTGGACGCGCTGCGCACGCTTCCGAAACGCAGCGTCGTGCTGCTGCATGCCTGCTGCCACAACCCGACCGGCGTCGATCTGACGCACGCCCAGTGGCAGGCGCTGATCCCGCTGCTGCGCGAGCGAGAACTGCTGCCTTACCTCGACCTCGCCTACCAGGGCTACGGCGAGGGCATCGAGGCCGACGCCTGGGCGCCGCGCGCGCTGGCCGACGCCGGGCTGTCGTTCTTCATCGCCAACTCGTTCTCGAAGAGCATGAGCCTGTACGGCGAACGCTGCGGCGCGCTCTCGGTCTGCTGCGCGAACGCCGACGAGTCCGGCCGCGTCCTCGGCCAGCTCAAGTTCACGGTACGGCGCAACTACTCGAGCCCGCCGATCTTCGGCGGCCAGATCGTCGCCCGCGTGCTCGGCGATCCGGCGCTGCGCGCGCTGTGGGAGGCCGAAGTCGGCGCGATGCGCGAGCGCATCGCGGCGATGCGCAAGGCGCTGCACGGCGTGCTGTCGTCCAAGCTGCCGGGCCGCGATCTGGGCTACTTCCTGACCCAGCGCGGCATGTTCAGCTACACCGGCCTGACCGCGGCGCAGGTCGATCGGCTGCGCGAGGAATTCGCGGTCTATCTGATCCGCTCCGGGCGGGTCTGCATCGCCGGCCTGAACACCGGCAACGTCGAAGCGACGGCGGTGGCGATGGCGGCGGTGATGGCGGGCTGACGCGCGCGCGACGCGGCTGCGGCGGGCCGGCAATCAAGGCGCCCGACACGCGCCGCGGAGTGCTGGCCGGGCGCTTCAGGAAGCCTCGGTGACGCTCTCAGTGGCTGGCGGATAGTCGGTGTAGCCTTCGGCGCCGCCTCCGTAGAGCGTCTCGCGCTTGAGCGGCGCGAGCGGCAGATCGGCGCGCAGGCGCTCGACGAGGTCAGGGTTGCTGATGAAGGGACGGCCGAACGCCACGAGGTCGGCCGCGCCGCTCGCCAGCGCAGCCATCGCCATCTCGCGGCTGTAGCCGTTGTTCACCATCCACGCGCCACGCGGGTTGCCCCGCTTGAAGCGGCTGCGCAGCGCGGCGTAGTCGAACGGCGCGATGTCGCGCGCGCCGCCGGTCTGCCCCTCGACCACGTGCAGGTAGGCCATGCCGAGCGGCGCAATCTGCTCGACGACGTGGTTGTACAGTGCCTGCGGGTCACTGTCCGGTCCCGCGCCGTTGCTCGGCGTCACCGGCGACAGGCGCAGCCCGGTGCGGCCGGCGCCGATCTCGCCGCTGATCGCGCCCATCACTTCCAACAGCAGCCGCGCGCGGTTCGCAATCGGGCCGCCGTAGGCATCGCTGCGGTCGTTGACGCTGTCGCGCAGGAACTGCTCGAGCAGGTA
>CAZVNC010000436.1:0-2821 GCA_964628305.1 uncultured Ideonella sp. | reverse complement strand
GCGCGCCGCGTTCCTGCTCGTGGGCGCGATGATGGCGACCTCGATGAGCGCGAACGTGTTGTTCTGGATCATTCCCGGCCAGCGCAAGGTGATCGCGCAATTGAAGGCCGGCGAGCCGGTCGATCCGGTGCACGGCCAGCGCGCCAAGCAGCGCAGTGTGCACAACACCTATTTCACGCTGCCGGTGCTGTTCGCGATGCTCAGCAACCACTACGGCTTCCTGTACGGCGCGCCGAACAACTGGGTCGTGCTCGTCGTCATCATGGTCGCCGGCGCGCTGATCCGCCACTCGTTCGTCGCCCGCCACAAGGCGCTGGTGCAGGGCAAGCCGGTGCCGTGGAGCTACGCCGCGGTCGGAACGCTGCTCATCGCAGGGCTGGCGGCCTGGTTAATGCCCGCGCCGCAGCCCAAGCTCGCCGCCGCCGCGCCGGTGACCTACGCCGAGTTGCGCCAGGTGCTCGATGCGCGCTGCGCGGTGTGCCACAACGACCAGCTCGCGAGCAAGAACGTCAACCTGACGCACGCCGAATCAGTCGCCCAGCATGCGCAGTCGATCAACCAACAGGTCGCGATCCTGAAGACCATGCCGCTCAACAATGCGACCCAGATCACCGACGCCGAGCGGGCGCTGGTCGGACGCTGGTTCAAGGAAGGCGCGCCGGTCAAGTAGCCGCCGTCGGGCCGACGGTCGCGATCGCCAGCGCGGTGCCGGGCGGGGACGGCGCACGTGCGCTGTTCGGCGCGATCAAGTGTTCGTTGCGCAAAAGGAAAGGGCCGCTTGTGGCGGCCCTTGATCGGGAGGCGTGCCAGCGCTTGCTCAGCCGGGGCGGCGCCGGCGTGCGAACCAGGCGGTCATGCCCAGCCCGGCGAGCATCAGGGCATAGGTCTGAGGTTCCGGCACGGCGGTCAGGATGCGAACGTGATCGCCAGGGTCGCTTGCGTTCCAGGCGAGCGTGAGCGTCGAGCCTGTGAAGCTGGTGGCCGACTTGTCCACGACCTCCAGACCGATACTGGGGTTGCTGTAGTCGTAGTTGACGCCCGGCTTTCCGAGCGCTGCGGTGGCGATCATTTCGGCCTGATCGTCGAGCATGTACAGGATCGGGGCGTCGAAGGTGACGCTGCCGGCGACCCGGGCCCTGGTGGGCTCCCAGATCAGGAACCAGGAGTTGACGGCCTGGCTGCCGTACATGCCGGCGCCCTCGAACATCCAGTAGAAGTCGGTGGAGTGGAGATTGTTGTTGCCGATCGGGCCGATGCCCGTGTATTCGACGAAGCTTCGATCAAGCGCCGCCGTCGGATCGGCCGCCTGGGCGGACAGGGCGCCGAGGGCGAGCGCGGCGGCGAGGGTAATGCGTGCAAAAGGCATGGCGAATACTCCCTGAGGAACAGGTTGGTTACTAATAGTAACGTGTTCGAACCGCGAATGGTCCCCCGAAATGGGGGGTGATGACCGCCTGTTCACATCTTCGCCGCCAGCGCTGGGTGGTAGCAGGCAGAGGCCGGCCTGCACTATGCGTGGCACTTACTTGCGCATTAGCGTCGACTTGCCAAAGAGACTCTCGATCAGGTCGACCGCGACGTCGGCGGTGCGGTTGTGGTCGTCGAACGCGGGATTGAGCTCCATCAAGTCGAGAGAGGCGAGGCGACCGGTATCGGCGATCATCTCCATGCACAGTTGCGCTTCGCGGTACGTCGGCCCGCCCTTGACGGTGGTGCCGACGCCGGGGGCGATATCGGGGTCGAGGAAATCGACGTCGAAGCTCACGTGCAGATGGGTGTTGACGTCGAGTGTCGCCAGCGCGAGCTCCATCGCGTGACGCATGCCCATCTCGTCGATGAAGCGCATGTCGAAGACCTCGAGCCCGGCCTCGTGCACGAGGCGCTTCTCTCCGGCGTCGACGCTGCGGATGCCGATCTGGCGCACCCATTTCGGGTTGATCGCGGGCACTTTGCCGCCGATCTCGATCAGCTCCTGCGGTCCGTTGCCGCACAGGCAGGCGACAGGCATGCCGTGCGTATTGCCGCTCGGTGTGAGAAGGTTGGTATTGAAGTCGGCGTGGGCGTCGAGCCACAGCACGCGCAGTTTTTTTCGTGTCTCCCGGCAGTGATTCGCGACGGCGCCGATCGATCCGATCGCGAGGCAATGGTCGCCGCCGAGCAGCAACGGCAGGCGCCCGGCTCGCAGTTCGCCAAGCATGGCGTCGTGCACCGCCAGATTCCAGGCGACGACTTCGGGCAGATGGCGGTAGCCGTTCACCGGCGGCTGCCAAGGGTTGATCGGGCCGTTCAGGTTGCCGATGTCGACGACCGACACGCCGCGCGCCTCGAGTGCGTGCTGGATGCCGGCGACGCGCATCGCCTCGGGCCCCATGCTTGCGCCACGCGATCCGGCGCCGATGTCGGTCGGCGCGCCGATCAGGCTGACGGTCGGGGCGGCGAGGGCGTTCACGACTTCGCTTGTGTGGGCCATGCTCAGATGTCGAGCGCGAAATCGCCGGTCTGCGTCGCGGGCAGGTCGAAGCCGTACTCGGCGGCAAGCACCTCCCAGGCCTCTTCGGCGGTCTCGACGAAATGGAACAGTTCGGTATCGCGCGGGCCGATCATGCCGGTCTCGACGAGCAGTTCGAAGTTGATCAGGCGGGTCCAGTACTCGCGCCCGAAAAGCAGGATCGGGCTGCGTCGGCACTTGCCGGTCTGCATCAGCGTCATCGACTCGAACAATTCGTCCAGCGTGCCGAAGCCGCCCGGGAAGCAGACGAGGCCGATGCTGCGCATCAGGAAGTGCATCTTGCGCAGCCCGAAGTAGTGGAACTGGAAGCAC
>CAZVNC010000435.1:0-2823 GCA_964628305.1 uncultured Ideonella sp. | reverse complement strand
CGATGTGGGAGCAGAACCTGCCGGCCCCGATGCCGGGCGATGCGATCCCGCCCGAGCGCGTCGCCGACCTGATCGCGTTCATGCTGCTGCAGCCCGAGGACACGATGATCGTCGGACCGGTGATCGCGCCGCTCGGCGCGCGCAAGCGCAAGGCGGCGGCCAAGCCTGCCGCAACGCAATAGCGGGGGAGCGGACGGCCTCGTCGCCGGACCGTGCCGCTCAGGGTTCGCCGACGAAGAACGTCGAGCGCTTGCTGCCTTCGAAGACGATGCGGCGCGAGCCGTTGGGGCTGATGACGATCGGAAACTGACCGCCCGCCGCGTTCACGTCCTTGTTCGCACCGACGACATGGCGCCACAGCAGGGTGCCGGGCGGAGTGCTGCTGACATCGACGGCCGCTACATACGTGGGCAGGGGACTCGCGCCGCCAGGCTGCGCGCCGAAGATCATCACGACCGCTTCGGAACTCGACTGGGCCAGCATCATCACCGAGTGCGCGACGTAGCCGGGTTCGACCCCGAGCACCGCGCTGGCATCGATTTCCTGCAGCAGCGAGCCATTGGCTTCGTCCAGGCGCATCAGGCTCGTTCCGTCGGGCGCGACATAGTGGACCCAGAAACCTCCGCGCGGGTCGTGAGCCGGGCTGACGCCGAATGTCGAACGGAACTCCCGAAACCACAAGCGGCGCGCCGACCCGCCGCGGTCCTTGACCGCCATCAGCGATCCCGTGCGCGATGTCGGTCTGCCGTCGAAGTAGAGGGTTGATCCGATCAGGAGCGGGCTCGCCCCGCTTGGTCCATTGAATCCGAAGATCCAGCGTACGCTCAACGCGCCGCGTCCCCCGCAGCCCGGCCGATTGCAGACGTCGATGGCGTAGAGCCGGCCGTCGGTCTCGTCGTCCATGCGCGACGCGAGCACATAGGCCCGGTTGCCGCTCACGGCAGGCGTGTTGCGGGTGATGTAGAGCTTGCCGCTGGCCGGATCGCGCAGGGGGATGTGCGACAGCAGTGCTCCGTCCTCGACGTCCCAGACCGTCATCGCCGGCTCGCCGCCCGAGAGGTTGTCCTTCGTCGCCAGCAGCAACATGCTGCGGTCCTCGCCGACCAGAACCGGGCTGATCGGCGTCCCGGGATCCGGCTTGGCCATCCGCCAGAGCATGGTGTTCGTGCTCGGCTGGGCGCGAAACACCGAATACTGGTCAGCCGCAATGACGCTGCCGTCACTGCCGAGGATCGGCGCCGACATCCAGGCCTGCCAACCGAGCAGCCCGCCGTCCTCCCAGATGCGCTGACCATCGGCGTCATAGACGACGAGATTCGACTGCCGCTGCGGATCACCGCGGAAGGAGCAGGCGACGATCTGCAGGTTCGAAACGCAGCCGAGTCCGCCGCCGCCCACCGGCGTGGAGTCGGTTGCGATCAGGTTGGCCAGCGATGGTGCAATCGTCCTCGTCTGGTCGGACAGTCGCGAGTCGCAATGCGCCATCGGGCAACCGGCGTCCGGCAGTTGGAACGATGCCGGTTGCGCATGGGCGGGGGACAAGACGCAGACTGCCAGGACGAGCGTGGCCGAGCGTGCAATTCCCAGCGCCGCTTTCGCCTTGAATGGCTCGGGCGCGTGCCGTGCAAGCGATCGCGCATCCGGAATGCACCGCCGATCGACCGCTTGCCGAGCCATATCGAGCGCCTGCACGGCTGGCCGATTCAACCCGGCGCGAAGCGCGCGGTCCTCGGCCAACCTCAGCGAGGCAACAGCGGCCCCAGGCCGGTATCCACGCGCCAGACGCCTTCGCCCACGGTCGGGAACTTCCAGGGCAGTGCCCGGGTGTAGTAGATGTAGACCGTGTCCTGGCCGATGAAGTATTCGGGGTCCGACCGCCAGCGCGACGGATTGGTGGCGTCGGTCAGCATACGCAACTCCGGTCGGCTCGGGTCGAGCGACAGCAAGGCGAGGTTCGACGGGGCGTTCAGGCCCAAGGACTTGCGCAGTGCGAGCAGGATCCAGGTCCGGCCGTTGTGCACGAAGGCCTCCGGCGATCCCGAGACATAGGCCATCGCCGCTGGCATGTCGATGGTGTTGAACTTGACCCAACGTCTGGCGCCGTCCGGGTCGGTCACCCGCGTGTAGAGATCGAAGCGCGTGTCGTCGACGACCATGAAGGCAACGGCCTGGCCCCCGAACTCCGGCGCGTAAAGCATGAACTGGGCGCGCTTGTATCCCGGGCCGGTCGTGATCTGCTCGGTCAGGCTGGTCGCGGTGTTATAGACGAAGATCTGGTCGTCCGTCTCGCCGGGCGCCGTATAGCTGTAGATGATTTCCGGACTGCCCGGTACCCAGCGCAGACCCACACCGCGGTTGGAACCATCGCCGGGCAACACCGATTCCTGCGCATTCGACTGCGCCATTCGCCAATAGGCGAGCGGCGCCTTGACGTCGCCATAGCTGATGCGCGGCACAGCGTCAGTCTCGACCGTCGTCGCCTTCGGGTTCACGCGGCCGAGGCTGCCGGCAATAAAGCCGGCCTGCCACCGATCGGGCCCCACCTGCTGCGCCATCCCCATCCCTGCCGAGCCGTCCCGGCGCGGCCGACCGTTGAGATAGCGTGTGTAGACGAGTTCGGACCCGCGCTGCGAGAACATCCAACTCGGTCCGTTTCCGTAGTCGGTGACGAACGCCGCGTTGGTATCGACAACGACCGCGAGGTTCGTGAGCAGCATGCCGGTGCTGATGTCGAGTGGGGCGACCATCACGCGAAACTGCGTATCGACGTAGGCCACCCGCGCGTTGCCAGCGCCGAAGTTGCACGTCGGGCAGTTGTTTCCG
>CAZVNC010000434.1:0-2848 GCA_964628305.1 uncultured Ideonella sp. | reverse complement strand
CTTCGCGCAGCGATGTGAAGGCGCGCAGCGCCGGGCCGAACCCACAACAGGATGCCCGCCTCAGCCGCGAACGAACAGCGTCACCAGCGGCTCGTCACCCTGCTGCGCGCTGCAGTGGCCATGCCGCGCGGCGTCGAAGGTCGCGCCGGGCGGCAACAGATCGGCCGAATGAAAATGCTCCCCCGGCCCGAAACTGCGCCGACTGCCGTCCTGCAGGCCGATCTCCATGCGCCCGCCGAGGATGAAGACCCATTGCGGATGCTCGGTGCAGTGGAACGCGCTTCGAAAGCCGACCGGACTGCGGCGCAACTGGTAGCCCGAACTCGCCATCAGCGCCGACAGCCGCGCCTGCGGCTTGCCCTGATCGAGCGCGATGCGCTCCTCACGGAATGCGGCCCGACCGTCGGGGCCGGTGACGAGACAGACCTTGACGAAACCTTCCATCTTCGACTCCGCGGATCGCGACACAGGGCCGCCCGGTGACGCCGGATCATAGTGCGGTGAATGGCGCCGCACCGCGCTCTCGCCGCGTCGTCCGACGCGCCCCCCCGCCACTTGCGCCACGCGACGCCATAGACGAGCGCGTTGAACGCGAGCAGCGCCACGCCAAGCCCGACCTGCAAGCCGCGCCCCATCGGCCCCTGTACGGCGGGCGGGTAGATCAGCGCGATCAGGTAGTGCTCGATGAACGAGTCCCGATAGACGCCGCCGCCGGCCGCGTGCCGAAGCGCGTTCTCGAGCGGCGTCAGCGGGCAGACCTCGCCGCTCAGCACGATCCAGGCACCCCAGGCGAGCGCCGGCAGGTGCAACCAGACGAGTTGCGGCCAGCGCAGCACCGCAAGCCCGCCCGCGACGACGAAGCCGACGAAGCCCAGATGCAAGACGAGCACGGCGTCGGCGAGCAGGCGGTAGTGCATGGCAGATTGCGGTCGACACTGCGAGCACACCTGACCCGGCAGGGACGGTGTCGCGACAAGACGCGGCGCAAACCATTACAACGCAACCGAGCGCGGGCCGCTCGGGGCGGTCCGCGGCGCATCAGCGGCGCGATGATCCGCGCGCCGCGCCGGATCAATCAGCCAAGGATCAGCCGAGCTTGACCGGCACGAAGATGCGCTGGCCGTCGCGCTCGACGAGTAGCGCGACGCTCTTGGGCTTGCTCTGCATCACGCCGCGCACCTGTTCGATCGAGCCGACCGGCTGGCCGTTGATCGCGAGCAGCACGTCGCCCTGCGCCAGGCCGGCGCGCGCCGCGGGGCCGGCGACGCCTTCGATCAGCAGGCCCTGCTCGATCTTGGCCTGCCTGCGCTCTTCCGGCGTGAGCGGACGCAGCGCGAGGCCGAGTTGACCGGGCTGCACCTCGCCGCCGGCGCTCGCCACCGTCTTGCCGCTTTCTTCCGCGTTGCCGAGCTTGGCATCGATCTCGATCGGCTTCTTGTCGCGCCAGACCGTGAGTTTGACTTTCTCGCCCGGTGTCGCCATGCCGATCCGGCTCGACAGCGACCCGGACCTGATGATCGGCTCGCCGTTCACCTCGGTCACGACGTCGCCCGGCTTCAAGCCGGCCGCCGCGGCGGCGCTGCCCGGCGCGACGCTCGCGACGAGCGCACCATCGGGCTTGTCGAGGCCGAACGACTGGGCCAGCGTCTGATTCAGGTCCTGGATCGTGACGCCCAGCCGCGCGTGCTGCGCCTTGCCGGTGGCGACGATCTCGTTCTTCACCTTCAGCGCAACGTCGATCGGGATCGCGAACGACAGGCCCTGATAGCCGCCCGATTGCGAATAGATCTGCGCGTTGATGCCGACCACCGCACCGCCGCCGTCGAACAGCGGCCCGCCCGAATTGCCCGGGTTCACCGCCGCGTCGGTCTGGATGAACGGCACCGCGCCGTCGCCCGGCAGCGAGCGGCCCTTGGCGCTGACGATGCCCTGCGTCGCCGTCTCTTCGAAGCCGAACGGCGAGCCGATCGCGAGCACCGGGTCGCCCACCTGCAACTGCTTTGCATCGCCCAGGCGCACCGTCGGCAGGTCCTTGGCATCGATGCGCAGCACGGCGACGTCGGTCACCGGGTCGGCGCCGAGCACCTTGGCCTTGAACTCGCGCCGGTCGCTCAGCTTGACGATCACTTCCTTCGCCTCGTTGACGACGTGCGCATTGGTCAGGATCAGGCCGTCGCTGCTGATGATGAAGCCGGAGCCCTGGCCGCGAAACGGCGTCGAATCACCCCGGCCTTGCCCCGGCATGCCCGGAAAACCGGGGAAGCCCGGGAAGCCACGCAACTGCGGCGGAATGCGGGGGTCGTCCTGCATGTCCTCGGCGTCCGCCTTGTGCAGGCCCGAGACCATCACGCCGACGACCGCCGGCGCGGCCTGCTGCACGATGGCGCGAAAGTTCGGCGTAGCAGCGGCCGTCAACGGCGCCACCGGCGCGGGCGGAACAACGCCGGTCGCGGCCGGCGCCGCCGCGGCGACGGTCGTGGACTTCGCGAACCATTGGCCGGGATTCAGGCTGAACGCGGATGTGGTGCCGACGGCAACGAGGCCGGCGGCAGCCAAGGCGTAGGCGAGGGGCTTGAGCGTCATGGAAGCGGTCCTTTGGGTGCGATAGGCGGGACGCGACGCATCCCGATGGCCAAAGGCTAGGGTCGGGCGGTTAGGCCTTCGTTAGCCGAGGATGAGGCGAGGATTAGGACCGGGCTCAGGACCGCCTGGCGCGCTTGCGGCTCGGGAACGCACGGCGCCGGCGCGCGCGAGGTGGGAAGGTAAAATGCCGCGCCACGCTCGCCAACCCAGGTTCGCCGGGCTTCACACCTGCCGCGTACCAGTCACCGAGCCGTATCCGAAGCAC
>CAZVNC010000433.1:0-2856 GCA_964628305.1 uncultured Ideonella sp. | reverse complement strand
CTGCGCCGATAGACTTCGCGGCATGAACGCTCCCACCACCCTCACCCGGCTGCGCATCGACTTCGTCTCCGACGTCGTCTGTCCGTGGTGCGCGATCGGCCTCGCATCGCTCGAGACGGCGCTCGCGCGCCTCGGCGGCGAGATCGACGTCGAGATCCACTTTCAGCCGTTCGAGCTCAACCCGAAGATGGCGCCCGAGGGCGAGGACATCACCGAGCATCTGGCTCGCAAGTACCGCATCGACGCGGCACAGATCGAGCGCAACCGCGAGGCGATCCGATTGCGGGGCGAGGAGGTCGGCTTCCGCTTCGGGCCGCGCAGCCGCATCGTCAACACCTTCGATGCGCACCGGCTGCTGCACTGGGCCGGGCTCGAGGGCAGGCAGTACGAGTTGAAGCGCGCCCTGCTCGCGGCGTACCACTCGGAGGGGCGCGACCCGAGCGACCTCGGCGTGCTCGCCGCATGTGCCGCGCAGGCCGGGCTCGACGCCGCACGCGCGCGCGGGGTGCTGGCCGCGGGCGACTACGCCGACGAGGTGCGCGCCAACGAGCGCCACTGGCTCGAGCTCGGCGTCAACTCGGTGCCCGCTGTGATCGTCAACCAGCGCCACCTGATCTCCGGCGGCCAGCCGCCCGAGGTGTTCGAGCAGGCGCTGCGCCGGATCGCCGCGCAGGGCTGAAGGAGCGCTACGCTGTCGCCCGCAGCGCCGATCGCGGCGTGCCCGGCTGGCTGCCTTCTCATACGAAGTCGCGATCAAACGGATGGAATTGGACGCTCTCTCACAGCGCGTGACTGGGCTCCGGCCGCTGCGGTACGAGCGACGGCCGGCGCGACAAGGCGTCGCGAGAGGCCACCGGATTCTTTGCGTTCGAACGCAGATCGGTATGTGGCTGAGACCGAAGGCGCGTCGGGATTCGCGTGCCGCAACCGCACCTGACCGTGCTCGGCAGATCGTGCTTGCAACCGTGGCCGTCGGGACGCCACGCCGCCGCCGTGGCATGCTCGGGGGGCTCCTCGGCTCGAAGCGAGTCGGGGCAGGTACCCTGCAATGGACGTCTTCGTCATCATCGGCAACGCCAACACGCGCAAGTCTTCGGTCGTGCGCAGTCTCACGGGCTGCTTCAACCGCAGCCTGCGCGACATTCAACCCGCGGCGGGCGGCCCGCCGCGCCGCGTCTATGCGCGCGCCCGCGCACTGCAGTTCACGCGCACCCGTCCGGCCGATTTCGCCGCCGAGGCGTCGGCCACGCGCTGCGACACGGTGCTTGTGTGCCTGACGCCGGACGCGAATCCGCTCGACCCGGCCCGCCTTCCCGACGCCGAAACCTATCTCGCGCAGTTTCGTGCGGTCGGCTGGAAGCTGAAGTCGATCGCCGTGCTCGGACAGAACGATGGCGGCGTGCGCTCGGCCCGCCTGCAACGATTTCCCCAGGCGCCGACGCAGCCGATCAACGTCACGGCGCAGGCGGTGCGGGCGCACTTCGGGTGGCGCTGACGCGGCTGCCGCGCAACCGATGAACGGTGCGGATCGCACCGAGCAACGGTATCGCCGCACCGTCCATCGCATGGTAGAAATTGGCGCAGTCGCCTTCGTGCGGCGCGCATCAAGTTCCTGAAGGAGTCACCATGCGTCTCGTCGGCATGCTCGATTCGCCCTACGTGCGGCGGGTCGCCGTTTCATTCCAACTGCTCGGCCTGCGCTTCGAGCACCAGTCGCTGTCGGTGTTTCGCACCTACGAGCAATTCCGCCAGATCAATCCGGTCGTGAAGGCGCCGTCGCTCGTGCTCGACGACGGCACGGTGCTGATGGATTCGACGCTGATGCTCGAGTATGCCGAGGGTCTCGCCGGCAAGCGGCGCAGCCTGATGCCGCAGGCCGAGTCCGAGCGCCGCGCCGCGTTGCGCACCATCGGCCTCGCGCTAGCGGCCTGCGAGAAGAGCGTGCAGATTTACTACGAGCGCGTCACCCGTCCGCCGGAGAAGGCCCACGCACCCTGGCTGCAGCGCATCACCGAGCAGGTGCTCGCCGCCTATGGCCAGCTCGAAGCCCAGGTCATCGCCCATCCGCTCGCCGCCGACAGTGCGACGATCGATCAGGCCGGCGTCACGACGGCCGTCGTCTGGCACTTCACCCAGGCGCTGCTGCCCGAGGTCGTGGCGGCCGGCGACTATCCCGTGCTGCGTGCCTATGCGGCGCGCTGCGAGGCGCTTGCCGAGTTCATCGCCGCGCCGCACGGTGACAGCACGTTCGGCGCCGACAAGTAGCGCGCACCCCTGATGCGGCCGGTGCGAAAATGCGCCGCATGATCGATGCCGAACTCGCTCCCTACATGGCCGCCGTCGGGCGCTCTGCACGCGCCGCGGCGGGCGTGCTCGCGGCGGCTTCGACGGCGGTGAAGAACGCGGCGCTGCTCGCGCTCGCACGCCGGCTGCGCGATTCGCGCGCGGCGGTGCTGGCGGCGAACGCGCTCGACGTCGAAGCGGCACGGGACGCGGGGCTTGCCGCGGCCATGGTCGATCGCCTGCGTCTCGGGGATGCCGAGATCGAGCAGATGGCCATCGGTGCCGAGCAGATCGCCGCGCTCGCCGATCCGATCGGCGAGATCACCGAGCTGCGCCAGCGCCCGAGCGGCATCGCGGTCGGCCGCATGCGCGTTCCGATCGGCGTCTTCGGCATGATCTACGAGAGCCGGCCGAACGTGACGATCGACGCCGCGACGCTCGCGATCAAGAGCGGCAACGCCTGCATCCTGCGCGGCGGTTCGGAGGCGGTGCACTCGAATCGCGCCCTCGCCGACCTGCTGCGCGATGCGCTCGCGTCGGCCGGGCTGCCGGCCGACGCCGTGCAGCTCGTCG
>CAZVNC010000432.1:0-2860 GCA_964628305.1 uncultured Ideonella sp. | reverse complement strand
GAGACCGAGCGCTACATCGCCACGATCATGCGCACCCGCGGCCAGCACCTCGACGAGCCGGGCCGGGCCCTGCTGCTGGAGGATCTGCGCTCGCCCTGCACCGAGGAGGTGGCGGTGTTCCACGCCTTCTCGCGCATCGTCGGCGAGGCGCGCAGTGCCTTCGTCGTGCTCGACACCGCGCCGACCGGCCACACGCTGCTGCTGATGGATGCGACCGGCGCTTACCACCGCCAGATGACGCGCGAGTTCGAAGGCAGCAGCGCCGCACGCATCGTCACGCCGCTGATGCGGCTGCAGGATGCGGACTACACGCGCATCGTGCTGGTCACGCTGCCGGAGGTGACGCCGGTGTCCGAAGCAGCGGCGCTGCAGGACGATCTGCGCCGCGCGCGCATCGAACCCTATGCCTGGGTCGTGAACCGAAGTCTGGCCGCGTCAGGCACCCAGGATCCGCTGCTGCGGGCACGCCTGGCCGGCGAGGGCGTCCAGATGGTACGCATCGCCGGCGGACTGGCCCGGCGCAGCTTCGTCGTGCCCTGGGTGCCGCGCCCGCCGATCGGCATCGCGTCCTTGCGCGAACTTGTCGACGGGCCGGCGTAGTAGGTCGGCAGGACGAGCACGCCGCACTCCTGCGCCAGTGCGATGTGGCCAGACCGTGCCGGCCGGTGCCTGCACCTCGGTGCCGGCGGGCAGAGCGCTGCCGTTCAGGCGTAGAAATCGATGCCGCCCGGCCGCACGCTGCTGGCGCTGGGCCGCTGCGCGACAGCGGCGACTTCGAGTGCAGTGGAGTCGGCGCGGCGGCGCGCGCGGCCGCTCATGGCATGCGGCGCCTCGTCGCCGTCGCGCTGCTGGTCCGGCGCACGCTGGAAGACGCCGCCGCCCGACAGCGTCAGGCCTTGCTCGCGCAGTGCCGAAGCGAGTTCGGGCAGGCCGCGCTCGATGACCTGGCGCGTCGCCGCCGAATCGGCCGCGAAGTCGACCCGCGCGTGAGCGCCGTCGATCGCGATCTGGACGCGGATCGGGCCCATCTCGGCCGGTGTCAGTTGCAGTTCGGCGTGTGCCAGACCGTTGCGCGCAAAGAGGCTCACCTGCGCGCCGAGCGCCTTCGCGAAGTCGGGCGCGGCAAGCGGCGTTGCCAGTGCGACCGTTGCCGCGGGGCTGGCGTCGGTGCGGTGCGGCGCGAGGCCGCCGGCCAGGCCCGGCAGCGCGGAGTCGGGCACGCGCGGGCGCGGCAGCGCGAAGCGATCGGCGGCGGTGTTGCCGGTTGCGATGTGCTCGGCGTTCGATGCCGCGGCATCGAGCAGTGCGGCCGCCTGGTCGGCCGCCGCGTCGGCGCCGCCACCATCCTGCCGGCCGGTGTCGCGCTGGCCGGGGCCGCCTGCCGCGCCGTCCGTGGGCTGCATGCCGGAGGCGGTCGTGCCCGGGGTGCCGGCACCGATCCGAAGCTCTTGGGTGGCACCGTTGCCGGCCGCGAGCGCGCCGTTGGCGCTCGTCGTCGCCGCGTCGACCTTTGCCGCCGGCAGACCGGGCCAGAGCGACAGATCGGCGGCGGGCGGGGCGGTGTTGGTGCCGGCCGCGCCGTCATGGGCGGCGGATGAACTCACGATCGTCGAGGCGGCGGCGTTCGGGGCCGGGATCGATGCGTCGATGCTCGCCGAATCGCGCCGCTCGGCGGCTTGTCGCGTTTCCAACTTTCCCGCCGGCCGGGGCTTGGCTGCGGCACATCCGGTCGATGCGGCGAGCGTGGCCTCGCTCGCGGACGTGGCCTCGGCCGCGCGGTCCGCGTCGCCGCTGGCCTGGCCATCCCCGGCTGCGTACGCGGCCGGCTTGGCTGCGGCCTTCGCTTCGGCGCGCTGCGGCGCCGCGGTCGCCGGCGGCGCGTCTCGGCGCTGCTGGAGCAGCGCTGCAAAGCGCTGTTGTTCCTCCGGCGGCCCGTCGGCTTGCGGCGGATATCGGTTCGGGACTATGGTCTTGCCGGCAGGCGTGCCGGGGTTCGGGATCGTCAGCGTGGCCGGCATCGCAGGTCCTCTCAGGTTGCGCGGCTCATGCCGGCGCGAAGCGGTTCGCGCGGCGCTCCCATGCCATGCGGGTCGCTTGGTCGTCCTGCAGCTTCTGCTCGCGCCGGCTTTCCTGGTCGCGCAGCGTCAGGTTGCGCCGGCCGATCAGCTTGCCGACCGAAGCGACGCGCAGCTCGCATTCGCGCCACGCCGTCTCGGCCTGCGCCATGCGCTGCGCCGCGACGGCGGCGACGTGCGTCTGCTGCTCGATCGCCTGCGACAGCCGCGTCACGAAGCCCTGGTAGCAATGGACGATCGCGATCCCGCCGCCGCGGCTGAACTCGCTGTTCCAGCGCTGCTCGTAGTCGCGCCGATAGCGCTGCAGTTGATCGGCCTGCGCCTGGGCGTTGCGCTGCTCGATCTGGGAGCCGCGCAGCGCGGCGAGCGCGGCGTCGCGTTCGCGCTCGGCGTGGGCGAGCAGCGTGAGGAGGGGTTGCATGGCGTTCATCGGCGGCGTCTGGTGGGCAGGGAAAAGGATGAGGGTGCTGTCAGTCGGCGAGCACGGCGTGCAGGCCGTTCACGCTGTCGTCGAGCGTCGCCCGGCTGTGCATGCCCTGTTGCAGCAGCGCGCCGATCTGCGGTGCGAGGGCGACGGCGAGATCGAGGTCGGCGTCGTGCCCCGGGGCGTAGGCACCGAGCTGGATCAGGTCGCGCGCCTTCGCGTGCCGCGAGTGGAGCTGGCGCAGGCGGCGCGCCGCCTCGACGTGCGCCGGCGCGGCGACGCTCGTCATCACGCGCGAGATCGAGCGCTCGATGTCGATCGCCGGGAAGTGCCCGGCCTCGGCCAGCTCGCGCGACAGCAC
>CAZVNC010000431.1:0-2868 GCA_964628305.1 uncultured Ideonella sp. | reverse complement strand
GCGCTAGCGGCCATCCCAGACCAGCATCGCCGCAGCCAGATCCTCGAGCGCGGTGCCGACCGACTTGAACACGGTGCGCTCGTCGGGCGCGGCGCGGCCTGTCGATTCGCCGCGCGCGAGAGTCGCGAGCGTCCCGGCAACGTCGCCCGCGCGGATCACGCCGCGCGCGAGTGGCCCGATCAGATCGCCGCTCTTGGCGAGCGCCTCGTCGGTGTCGATGTAGAGCCGCGCACCGCGAAAGCAGTCGTCGTCGGCCTCGCGCATCGCCGGCGTGAAGCTGCCGATCAGGTCGAGGTGGCTGCCTGCGCGCAGCCAGCGCCCCATCACGACCGGCTCGGTTGCGAGCGTCGCGCAACTGACGATGTCGGCTTCGCCGACCGCGGTCTGCAGATCGGCCGCGGGCCGGGCGTCGAAGCCGTTCGCACGCCACTCGTCGGCCAGCGCCTGGGCGCGCTCGGGCACGCGCGCCCACACCGTCACCTGCTCGATCGACGGCCGCACGACGCGATACGCCTCGGGCAGCAGCCGCGCGACGCGCCCGGCGCCGACGACGAGCAGCGTCTTCGCCTGCGGCGCCGCCAACGACGCCGCGGCGAGCGCGGAAGCCGCGGCCGTGCGGCGCATCGTGATCTGGTCGCCGTCGATCAGCGCGAGCGGTTCCCCCGTCTGCGCGTCGTGCAGCACGTAGCTCGCATGCAGCGCCGGCAGGCCGCGCGCCGCGTTGCCCGGCGCGACATTGACGATCTTCACGCCGTACGCGCGGCCCACCTGCCAAGCCGGCATGATGAGCGACGTGACGGCGTCGGCCTCGCCACCGCACAGCGCATCGATGCGATGGACGTGGCGCGGCGGCACTTCGCAGCCGGCAGCGAACATCTCGCGCAGCGCCGGGATCAACCGCTCGAAAGGGAGCGCGTCGCGCGTCGCTTCGGCGTCGAAGACCCTCATGGAAGCGTCAGCGATAGCTCGCGAGCAGGATGCTCGTCTCGGTGTTCGCGATGCCCTTGATCAGGCGCACGCGATCGAGCACCTTGGACAGCTCGGTCGTCGATTCGGCGCGCAGTTCGGCGAGCAGGTCCCAGCGGCCGTTGGTGTCGTGCAGCGCGGCGACGCCCGGCTCGCCGAGCAGGTTGGCGACGACCGCGCGAGTCTGGTTGCCGTCGACGAGCACGCCCATCCAGGCCCGGATCTGGTTCGGCTCGGCGTCCGGCCGCAGCCGCACCGCGTAGCCGACGATGACCTGCGCGTCTTCGAGCTTGCGCAGCCGGTTCGTCACCGTGCCGCGCGAAACGCCGAGCTTGGCGGCGAGCGCGGCGACGCTCATCCGCGCATCCTTGCGCAGCAGCGCAATCAGTCGGTGATCGGTGCTGTCCATCGGCATCGTGATTCTGGGGCCAGTCGTCGTCGACCCCGATTCTCACCCGGCCGGCAGCGTCTTCGGGCCGGCCGCTGCGGATTGCGCGCCGCTCAGCGCACCAGCAGCAGCGGCGTCTTGCAGCTCGCGAGCACCTTGGTTGCGACCGACCCCATCACGAGCCCGGAGAGGCTCCCATGCCCGTGCGAGCCCATCATCAGCAGATCGAACCGGCCGGCCGCGGCCTGGCGCGCGATCAGTTCGCCGGCCGGGCCGACCCGCGTCAGGTAGCTCGCGTCGATTCCGTGGCGGGCGAGAAAGCCGCGGATCGGCTTGAAGACGCGTTCGGCTTCGTCTTCGTGATAGCTCTTGACGGCCGCCTTGTCGAGCACGACCATCGCACGGCTTGGCAGGGCCGGCACCACCGTCAGCACCGTGTAGTGGTGGCGGTTGCCGAGGAAATCGTCGTGTGCCGAGAGATACGCGAGCATCCGCTTCGTGTAGCTGCTGCCGTCGACGGCGAGGAGGATCTTCATGGCGGCTCTCCTTGGCTGAATGGATCAATGACCTCGACAGTGTCGCGCCACGAACGGACTTCGGGTTGACGCCCGTCATTCGCGGGCCGGCACGTCGAAGCACTTCAGGCCGTCGAAGCCGTCCGCCTCGCCCTTGCGCGAGTGGCCTCGGGCGTTGGCGACGACCCGCGTCTCATACCCGTCCGGCGCGCGGACCTGCCAGTCCTGGCGGCAGTGCAGGTGGCCGTGGATCCACAGATCGGCATGCGCGAGCAGATCGTCGTCGGCGTTGCAGAAGCTCGCCGTCGTCGGCTGTGTGCCGTAGCGCGGGTCGGCGCTTCGAACGCTCGGCGCGAAGTGGGTGATGACGACGGTGGCGTCCCAATCGCCTTGCGGGCGGCGCAACTCCGCCTCGAGCCAGCGGCGGCAGGCGAGCGATTCCTCGCGCAGCAGCGCGGCGTCGAACGGCCGGCCGGCCTGCGTCGCCTGCATCAAACGCATGAAGTAGCCGGCGGCGCGCATCGCGCGTTCGCGCCCGTCGCCGCCGAAGAGATCGAAGTCGCACCAGCGGGTCGTCGCGACGAAGCGCACGCGCAAGCCCTGCGCGTCGGTGATGCACAGGCTCTCGCATTCGAGCAGCCTGATGCCGATCCGCTCGCAGCGTGTGCGCAGTTCGGGCCACGCGGTGGTCAGCTCGCGGCGGTCGAATTCGTGGTTGCCGGCGACGAAGATCACCGGCACCGGCCAGTCGCGGAATGCGTCGAGCGCGTCCCAGCGGCTGTCGATGTCGCCCGCGAGCACCAGCAGGTCCGCGTCCGGTGCCGGCTCGGGCGCGAACACTTCGGTCTCGAGGTGCAGGTCGGACAGGAGTTGCAGGCGCATCTCAGTGGCGCCCGGCCGCCCGAAGCCACTGAGCGCCCCACGGGCCACGAAGGGGTCCCTTACGGGTCCCGGGGGCAGCGAGCGCAAACGAGCGTGGGTGCTTCACTTCAGCACGCG
>CAZVNC010000430.1:0-2870 GCA_964628305.1 uncultured Ideonella sp. | reverse complement strand
GGTGTACTCGCCCATGCGCGGCAGCGGGATGACAACGTCTTCGTTGATCTTGAAGGCGTTGGTGTGCCTGCTGATCGCGGCGGTGCGCTTGCGGTCGAGCCAGAACTTCTTGCGCGCTTCGGCGCTGACCGCGGTGAAACCCTCGCCGCTGCGCGAATTGGCGATCCGGACGACCTCGCTCGCCGCGCGCGCGACGGCGTCGGCGTCGTCGCCGACGATGTCGCCGATCAGAACCATCTTCGGCAATCCGCCGCGCTTGCTCTTGGTCGCGTAGCCGACCGCCTTCAGATAGCGGTCGTCCAGGTGTTCGAGCCCGGCGAGCAGCACCGGTTGCGCGCCGCGCTCGGTGTTCGTGCCGCCCTTGGCGAGCGAAAACATGTAGTCCTTGATCTCGACGATAGACGGCACGGCGTCCTTCGCGTTGCCGAAGAATTCGAGGCAGACGGTGCGCACCTGTTCCGGCATGCGGTGCACGACCCAGCGCGCGCTCGTGACCAGGCCGTCGCAGCCTTCCTTCTGGATGCCCGGCAGGCCGGCGAGGAACTTGTCGGTCACATCTTTGCCGAGGCCCTCCTTGCGAAAGCTGCGGCCGGGGATGTCCAGGCGCTCGGTACGCGCCGGGCGCGACCAGTCGACGACGCCGCGGCCGTTCGCCTCGAAGCGGCGCAACTCGAAGCTCGCGACCTCGACATCGTGGATCTTGCCGAGGTTGTGATTCAGGCGTACGACCTCGAGCCACTTCGCGTCCGGCGTCACCATCCGCCACGACGCGAGGTTGTCGAGCGCCGTGCCCCACAGCACCGCCTTCTTGCCGCCGGCGTTCATCGCAACGTTGCCGCCGATGCACGACGCGTCGGCCGAGGTAGGGTCGACCGCGAACACGAAGCCGGCGCGCTCGGCGGCTTCGGCGACACGCTGGGTGACGACGCCGGCCTCACTCCAGACGGTCGCGACGCTGCCTTCCACGCCCGGCAGCGCGACGTGCTCGACCGCGCTCATCGCCTCCAGCTTCTCGGTGTTGATGACCGCGCTTTGCGGCGTGAGCGGGATCGCGCCGCCGGTGTAGCCGGTGCCGCCGCCGCGCGGGATGATCGTCAGGCCGAGTTCGATGCAGGCGGCAACGACGCCCGCCATCTCGGCCTCGGTGTCGGGCGTGAGGACGACGAACGGATACTCGACCCGCCAGTCGGTCGCATCGGTCACGTGCGAGACGCGCGACAGGCCGTCGAACTTGATGTTGTCGGCCGCCGTCGCGCGGCGCAGCACGCGCGTTGCACGCCGGCGCAGGCTGGCAAGCTCGTCGAAGCCTCTCGCGAATTCGTCCACCGCGCGCTTCGCGGCGGCCAGCAGTTCGCCGACCGCGGCGTCGCGCGCGGCGTCCTCCTCGGGCCGGCGCCGCGCGTGTACCTCGCGCAGGCGGTGGTGCAGCGCCTCGATCAGCGCGGCGCGGCGGCGCGGATTGGCGAGCAGGTCGTCCTGCAGATACGGGTTGCGCTGCACCGCCCAAATGTCGCCCAGCACTTCGTAGAGCATGCGCGCCGAACGGCCCGTCGCGCGCTCGCCGCGCAGCCAGTTCAGGCGCTCCCAGACCGCCGCGCCGAGCAGGCGGATGACGATCTCGCGATCCGAGAACGAGGTGTAGTTGTAGGGGATCTCGCGCAGGCGGGGAGCGGCGTGCGCCGCGGCCGGCGCGATCGGATGCGGTGCATTCATGGCGGGCGGCCGATGCTACCGCAGCGCAGCATTCGCGCTCCTTGGCGAGCGGGTTATCCCGCTTGCCGCGGAGCCGCGCTCGGTGAGAGAAACGCGGTTGTCACATTTGCGCAGGAACATCTCGCTTCCTGTTCGACCGACCAGACTTGGAGAACCCATGAGACTCGAGCCCCTTGCCCTCGCCGTGCTGACGGCCGCCACCTTGACCGCGCTGCCGGTGCGCGCGCAGACCGAGATCCAGTGGTGGCATTCGATGACCGGCGGCAACGGCGAGCGCGTCAACGAGATGGCGGCCGGCTTCAATGCGAGCCAGAAGGAGTACAAGGTCGTTCCGGTCTTCAAGGGGTCGTATCCCGAGTCGATGACGGCGGCGATCGCTGCCTACCGTGCCGGCAATGCGCCCAACATCGTGCAGGTCTTCGAGGTCGGGACGGCGACGATGATGTCGGCGAAGGGCGCGATCAAGCCGGTATATCAGCTGATGAAGGAGTCGGGCGAAAAGTTCGACCCCAAGCAGTACGTCAGCGCGGTGGCCGGCTACTACACCGACCGCAGGGGCAACATGCTGTCTTTCCCGTTCAACTCGTCGACGGTGGTGTTCTACATCAACAAGGACGCGTTCAAGAAGGCCGGGCTCGACCCCGAGAAGGCGCCCAAGACGTGGCAGGAGTTCGCCGCGGTCGCCGGCAAGTTGAAGGCGAGCGGGCAGGCGTGCGTCTACACGACCGGCTGGCCGTCGTGGGTGCACGTCGAGAACTTCAGCGCCTGGCACAACATCCCAATCGGGACGCTGGAGAACGGCATGGCCGGCCTGGACACGAAGTTCGTCTTCAACTCGCCGCAGCACGTCGCGCACCTGCAGATGCTGGTGGACTTCACGAAGAACGGCTGGTTCACGTATGCCGGGCGGCAAAACGAGGCCGAGGCCAAATTCTTCAGCGGCGAGTGCGCGATGCTGACGTCGAGCTCGTCGGCGCTCGACAAGATCAACGCGAACGCGAAGTTCCCGTTCTCGGTCAACTTCATGCCGTATGACGACAGCATCAAGGGCGCGCCGCAGAACGCGATCATCGGCGGCGCGAGCCTGTGGGTGCTCGGCGGCAAGAAGCCGGCCGAGTACAAGGGCGTGGCCCAGTTCCTGAACTACCTGTCGAGCC
>CAZVNC010000429.1:0-2882 GCA_964628305.1 uncultured Ideonella sp. | reverse complement strand
CGATGTCGAGATAGGGCATGCCGGGCTTGACCATCACCATGTCGGCGCCCTCGGCGATGTCGAGTTCGACCTCGCGCAGCGCCTCGTCGCTGTTCGCCGGGTCCATCTGGTAGACGCGCTTGTTGCCCTTGCCGAGGTTGCCGGCCGATCCGACGGCGTCGCGAAACGGCCCGTAGAACGCGCTCGCGTACTTCGCGCTGTAGGCCATGATCTTGGTGTGGATGAGGCCGCGCTCCTCGAGCACGTCGCGGATCGCGCCGATCCTGCCATCCATCATGTCGCTCGGGGCGACGATGTCGACGCCCGCCTCGGCCTGCAGCAGGGCCTGCTGCGTCAGCACCTCGACCGTCTCGTCGTTCAGCACATAGCCGGCCGCGTCGAGCAGCCCGTCCTGGCCGTGCGAGGTGAACGGATCGAGCGCGACGTCGGTCAGCAGCCCGAGTTCGGGGAAGCGGCGCTTCAACTCGCGCACGACGCGCGGCACGAGGCCCTCGGCGTTCAGGGCCTCGCGGCCGTCGGGCGTCTTCAACTCCGGCGCGATGACCGGAAACAGCGCCAGCACCGGCACGCCGAGCGCGAGGCACTCCTCGGCGACCGGCAGCAGCTTGTCGAGACTCAGGCGCTGCACACCCGGCATCGACGCCACGTCCTGGCGCACGCGCTCGCCTTCGACGACGAACGCCGGCAGGATCAGGTCGCTCGCGTGCAGCCGGTGCTCCTGCACCAGCGCGCGGCTGAAGGCGTCCTTGCGCAGGCGGCGCGGGCGGCTGGCGGGGAACGGCGGCAGGTCGATCACTGGGTGGCTCCTTTGCGCGGGGCTACGGCGGGCGCCAGACGCTGGCCGGCGCTCACTTCGCAAAACGGCGTCTTGGATTCGCGCGGCGTGTCTGCTAAAGTTACATTTGAATGATAGCCGCGAGGCGGTCATTCCCTGCTTTTCCTCCCTGAGCAGGTGCCCGCGCGCGAAGGCCCGCGGACATTGCGGGCCCTGGCTTGACCGTCAGGGCCTCTCTTTTGGTGCTGGCGATAATGCCCGCATGCTCTGGATCAAGGCTTTCCACCTCGTCTTCGTCGCCGCGTGGTTCGCGGGGCTGTTCTACCTGCCGCGCATCTTCGTCAACCTGGCGCAGGTTCCGGCGGACAGCCACGCCGAGCGCGAGCGGCTGCTCGTCATGGCGCGCAAGCTCTATCGCTTCAGCACGTTGTTGATGGCGGTCGCGATCGCGCTCGGCCTGTGGCTGTGGCTCGGCTATCGCATCGGCATGGGCCCGGGCAGCGGCTGGATGCACGTCAAGCTCGTGCTCGTCGTCGCGGTGATCGCCTATCACTTCCAGTGCCGGCGGCTGCTGCATGACTTCGAGCAGTTCGGCAACCGCCGCAGCGAACGCTGGCTGCGCGTGTTCAACGAAGCCAGCGTGCTGCTGTTTGCCGCGATCGTCGTGCTGGTGATCGTCAAGCCGTTCTGATGAAGCGCCCGGCCAGTTCGTCGCTGCCGCTGGCCGCGGCCTACGGCGCGCTGGTGATCTATGCGACGCTCTATCCGTTCAGCGGATGGCACCATCCCGAGGGGCTGTGGTCGCTCGCCTTCCTGAGCCTGCCGTGGCCGCAGTGGTGGAATCGCTTCGACATCGTCGCCAATCTGGTCGGCTACCTGCCGCTCGGTGCGCTCGTCTACATCGCTGCGCTGCGCTCGGGGTTGGGGCGGGGCGTCGCCGCGCTGCTCGGGTTCGCGCTGCCGTCGCTGCTGTCGCTTGCGATGGAGCTGCTGCAGAACTACCTGCCGCAGCGCGTGCCTTCGGCCGCCGACTGGGCGCTCAACAGCGCCGGCGCCGCGCTCGGCATGCTGCTCGCCGCGTTCGCCGATCGCGCCGGCCTGACGCTGCGCTGGCAGGCGCTGCGCAATCGCTGGTTCGTCGGCCGCAGCGCGGTCGCGTTGACGCTGCTGCTGCTGTGGCCGTTCGGCATGCTGTTTCCGACCCCGGTGCCGCTCGGCCTCGGCCATGTCGGCTCGGAGTTGCGCGCGGCCGCCGCAGGCGTCGGCGAATGGCTGCAGGACATCCCCTGGGCCGCGCCGTGGGGCGAGGCATTACCAGGGCCGACGGCCGCGTCGCCGGCGCCGCTGTCGCCGCTCGCCGAAGGCGCGTTGACGGCGTTCGGCCTGCTCGCGCCCTGCCTGCTCGCCTTCACGATCTCACGCCCCGGCTGGCGGCGCATCGCACTCGTGCTTGGCGCGAGCGTCCTCGGCCTTGCGGCGACGACGCTGTCAACCGCGCTCAACTACGGCCCCGAGCACGCGCTGAGCTGGCAGACGGCGACGACGCAGCCGGCCGTGCTCGCCGCGATGCTGCTCGCCGCCGCGTGCGCCGGCGTGTCGCGGCGCGCGGCGGCGGCCCTCGGCCTCGTCGTCGCGACGGCGCTCGTCGTGCTCGCCGCGCAGGCGCCGGGCGACCCGTACTTCGCGCACAGCCTGCAGGCCTGGGAACGCGGCCGCTTCATCCGCTTTCATGGCGTCGCGCAGTGGATCGGCTGGCTCTGGCCGTACGCGGTGCTGGCGCACCTGCTGCGGCGCGTCGTGGCGCGGGAGGACGATCGGGGCTGAACCTGATGCAGTTTGAGTGATTGGATCGGGCGGCGCTGCTATCGACGCGAACCGCCATAACCGGGGCGACGGCGATCGTGCTTGACGACCGGTACCCGAATGCCGAAAGCAATCTCGCGGTAGATGAGCGTGTACGGGAAGTTCATCGTGGGCAATCCCCTACGGCCACGCGTTCGAGGTGTGCCAAGGCCAGGATTGGCAAGAAGAAGCGCAGCGACACGCTCGAACTCGGCGACATACCGTGCGGCCAGTGCCGGCGAGACTTCGCGCTCGTAGAACGCTG
>CAZVNC010000428.1:0-2902 GCA_964628305.1 uncultured Ideonella sp. | reverse complement strand
TGCACCGTCGCGCTGCCGAGCGCGGCCAGCTGATCCGCGACCGCCGCGTCGGTGCGTTCGATGTTGCGGTAGACGACGCCGAGTTCGTACATGTCACTTCCCCTTTGCTTTCAGCGCGGCGTCGAGCCGCGGGAAGACGCGCCGCGCATTTGCTTCGTAGACCTTGTGGCGATCGTCGCCGACGACGATCGTCGATGCCTCGATGTAGCGCTTCGTGTCGTCGTAATAGTGCCCGGTCTCGGGATCGATGCCGCGCACGGCGCCGATCATCTCGCTCGCGAAGAGGATATTCGCGACCGGGATCACCTTCGTCAGCAGGTCGATGCCGGGCTGGTGATAGACGCAGGTGTCGAAGAAGATGTTGTTCAGCAGGTGATCCCTCAGCAGCGGCTTTTTCAGCTCCTGGGCGAGGCCGCGAAAGCGCCCCCAGTGGTAAGGCACCGCGCCGCCGCCGTGCGGGATGATGAAGCGCAGGGTCGGGAAGTCCGTGAACAGGTCGCCCGTCAGGCATTGCATGAAGGCCGTCGTGTCGGCGTTCAGGTAGTGCGCGCCCGTCGTGTGAAAGCAGGCGTTGCAGCTCGTGCTGACGTGGATCATCGCAGGGATGTCGTATTCGACCATCTTCTCGTAGATCGGGTACCACTGGCGGTCGGTCAGTGGCGGGCTCGTCCAGTGCCCGCCGGAGGGATCCGGGTTCAGATTGATGCCGACGTTGCCGTACTGCCTGACGCACTTCTCCAGTTCGGGAATGCAGGTTGCCGGATCGACGCCGGGCGACTGCGGCAGCATCGCGACCGGCACGAAGTGGTCGGGGAAGAGCTGCGAGACCCGAAAGCAGAGTTCGTTGCAGATCGCGGCCCACGTCTGGCTCACTTCGAAGTCGCCGATGTGGTGCGCCATGAAGCTCGCCCGCGGCGAGAAGAGCGTCAGGTCGCTGCCGCGCTCTTTCATCAGGCGCAACTGGTTCGTCTCGATCGACTCGCGCAGTTCGTCGTCGGAAATCACCAGACTGTCAACCCGCGGCTTCGCCGCGGGATCGGAGATGCCGGCGATCTGCCGGTTGCGCCAGGTTTCGAGCGCCTTGGGCGCTGTCGTGTAGTGTCCGTGACAGTCGATGATCATGGTCGCTTTCCTTGTCCGAGTCGGGGGTTCAGGCTGCCGTCATGCCCTGGCGCTTCTTGGCGGCGTCGGCGGCTGGAGAACGCATGAAGGCGAGCAGCGCGGCGACGGCGTCGGGCTGCGCCGACGCCGCGCAGACGCCGGCAGAGAAGGTGGTGACGATTTCGCAGCCCGGCGGCATGGCCCCGAGGACGTCGACGCCGTCCTCGTGCATCAGTTCGCTCAGTTGCTGGAAGCCGAGTTCGGCATCGCCGCGCGAAACGAGTGCGCCGACCGGCACACCGGCCGGCGCCTGCAGCGTGCGGCCTTCGACCTGCCCGGCGATACCCCAGCGCTCGAAGAGCTTCAGCAGCGCCGTGCCGCTCGGCCCGGTCGAGTAGCCGATCGACCTCGCCGCAAGCACCGCGCTGCGCAGCGCGTTCTCGGTCGAGATGTCGGGTCGCGGCGCGCCGCGTTTGACGGCCACCGCGACTGCCGAGCGGACGAGATCGGCCCGGCTGCCGGCGACGACGTGGCCGCTTGCGATCAGCTTGTCGATCGCGTCGGCGGCGAGCACGACGAGGTCGAACGCCTCGCCGGCCTGCACGCGCCTGGCCGCATCGACACCTCCGACCGATTCGAAGCCGACCGCGACGTCGCTGCGCGCGCGGTAGGCCTCGCCCAGCTCGGCCAGTACGAGCCGGGTTGCCATCGACGAGATGCCTTGGATGGGTTGCGCCATGTCGGTGTGGGTGTCTTCTTTGGTCGGACCCTGCGCCCGAGGGTGTGGTGGACCGGATGCCGTCGATTGTTGAGTAGCATCAGCCATCTTGCAACCGGCAAGTCCGCATAGCAGCTATCTCGAGTCGGCATGGATCTGAAGCAGCTCGCATACTTCGTCCAGGTTGCCGAACTCGGCAGCTTCAGCCGCGCCGCGAACCTGCTCGCTGTCGCGCAGTCCGCGCTCAGCCGCCAGGTGCGCGCGCTCGAGGTCGAATTGCGCCAGCCGCTTTTCGAGCGCACTGGCCGCGGCGTGACGCTGACCGAGGCGGGCCGGCGCCTGCTCGATCACGGCCGCGGCATCCTCGCACAGGTCGAACGTGCGCGGCTCGACATCGAGCACCAGCGCGACGCCGCGAGCGGCCGACTCGTGATCGGGCTGCCGCCGAGCGTGGGCCGCGCCTTGAGCGGCGTGCTGGTGCGCGCGTTTCGCGAGCGCTTCCCGGCGGCGACGCTCTGCGTCGTCGAAGGGCTGTCGCACTACACGATGGAGTGGCTCGCGATCGGGCGCGTCGATTGCGCCGTCGTCTACAACGTCGCGCCGTCGGCCGCGGTCGATCTGCTGCCGGTGCTCGACGAGCCGCTGTATCTGGTCTCGGCGCGGCCCAGGGCCGGCGGCCGGCTGATCGGTGCGCCGATCACGCTCGCCGAAGTTGCCGAACGCGAACTCGTCATCCCGAGCCGGCCCCATTCGGTGCGCACGCTGCTCGAAGCGGCGCTTGCCGGCCTCGGGCGAAAAGCGAAAGTCGCGCTCGAGATCGAGAGCGTGCCGGCGATGCTCGAACTCGTGCGCACTGACGCGCTGCACGCCGTGCTGGCACAGAACGCGCTGAAGTCGAGTGGAGCCGAGGACGCGTATCGCGCCCGCCCGATCATCGAACCGGCATTGAAGACGACGCTGTGGATCGCCACCTCGGCGCAGCGCGCGCGCGGACCGCTGCTCGAGCGCTCGACCGCGCTGCTGCGCGAACTGCTGCTGGCGCACCGGAGCTGATTCGCGCCGATACTGCGCGCCGATGTCGCT